>JALZDI010000354.1 GCA_030862655.1 Actinomycetota bacterium
CAGCAGTACCTGCTGCTGGTCGGCGGGCTGCGGGTGCTGTCCCGGCGCGAGCGCGACCCGGGCCTGGTGCTCGACTCGTTCCTGCTGCGCTCGCTGGCGGTGGCCGGCTACGCCCCGTCGTTCGGCGACTGCGCCCGCTGCGGCCGGCCCGGCCCGCACCGCGGTCTCAGCCCGGCCGCGGGCGGCAGCCTGTGCCCCGACTGCCGGGTGCCGGGAACGGCCATGCCCGGCGGGGAGACCGTCGTACTCCTCGCCGCACTGCTCGAGGGAGACTGGGTCAGCGCCGAGCAGACGCCCGAGCGGAGCCGCCGGGAGGCCAGCGGCCTGGTCGCGGCCTACCTGCAGTGGCACCTGGAGCGCGGGCTGCGGTCGCTGCCCCATGTCGACCGGACCGTCGACCGGACCGTCGACCGGACCGTGGACCGCACTGTCGACCGGACCCCGGTCACACCTCGGGCATCCGGTCCAGACTGTCGTTGAACCGCTCCAGCAGAGCGGCGAAGGCGCCCACGTCGTCCTCGCTCCAGTCCGCGAGCAGCTCGTGCAGCTGGCCACGACGGTGCTGACGGGTGGCCTGCACCGCGGCGAGCCCGGCCTCGCTCAGCGAGAGCACGCTGACCCGGCGGTCGTGCTCGTCGGTGCTGCGCTCGGCGAGGCCGGCGCGCTCCAGCGACTGCACCTGCCGGGTGATCGTGGAGGGGTCGAGCCCGAACACGCTGGCGAGGGCACCGAGCCGCTGCGGGCCCTCGTCGTCGAGCCGGCACAGGATCGCGTACGCCGAGCGGTCGAGGTCCATGCCCTCCTGCGTGCCCATGATGTGGACCCGCTGCGCACGCCGGAACAGCATCGTCAGCTGTTGCTCGATCCGTTGCTGCGCTGTGCGCATTTCTCCTCCAGGCCGCAGGCTCCGTCGTTCGGCGCCGCCGCCACGAGGATGCCAGGACCGTGGCCGGCGTGCACGTTCGACACAATGAGGCCGGGTGGACGGACCTGTCCCCCATGAGGCGGAAGGAGCACCGTGCGTCGCCGACCACAGCCGCCCGCCCGCGAGGTACGGCCGCCCACGCCGCACCCGTCGGGCGCCCGGGCCCCGCAGGTGCCCGCCGACCTGGTGCCGGCGCACGTCGCGATCGTGATGGACGGCAACGGCCGCTGGGCCAACCAGCGCGGCCTGCCGCGCACCAGGGGCCACGAGATGGGGGAGGCGGCGCTGTTCGACGTGGTCGAGGGCGCCATCGAGATCGGCGTGCGGCACCTGTCGGCGTACGCGTTCTCCACCGAGAACTGGCGGCGCTCCCCCGACGAGGTGCGCTTCCTGATGGGCTTCAACCGCGACGTCATCCGCCGTCGCCGCGACGACATGCACGCGCTGGGGGTGCGGGTGCGGTGGGCCGGGCGGCGGCCGCGGCTGTGGCCGAGCGTGATCAGGGAGCTCGAGACCGCCGAGGAGCTGACCCGCGACAACGACGTGCTCACGCTGACCATGTGCGTCAACTACGGCGGGCGGGCCGAGATCGCCGACGCGGCGGCCGCCCTAGCCCGCGACGTCGCCCGCGGCCGGGTCAACCCCGACCGGGTCGACGAGCGGGTGTTCGCGCGCTACCTCGACGAGCCGGGCATGCCCGACGTGGACCTGTTCTGGCGTACGTCGGGCGAGCAGCGGACGTCCAACTTCCTGCCCTGGCAGGCGGCGTACGCGGAGATGGTGTTCACCGACGTGCTCTGGCCCGACGTCGACCGGCGCAGCCTGTGGGAGGCCGTCGACATCTACGCCCGGCGCAGCCGGCGCTACGGCGGGGCGGTCGACCAGAGCCCGGGCTAGGCGCGGCAGTCGCGGCAGGTGCCGAAGATCTCCAGGGTGTGGCTGAGGTCGGCGAAGCCGTGGTCGGCGGCGACCCGGTCGGCCCACCGCTCGACCGCCGGACCGGCGACCTCGACGGTGTGCCCGCAGTCGCGGCAGACCAGATGGTGGTGGTGCCCGTCGCTACAGCGGCGGTACAGCGCCTCGCCGTCGGTGTTGCGCAGCACGTCGACCTCGCCGGAGTCGGCCAGGCTCTGCAGGGTGCGATAGACCGTGGTCAGCCCGACGTTCTCGCCACGCCGCTTGAGCAGCCCGTGGATGTCCTGCGCGCTGCGGAAGTCGTCGACGGCGTCCAGCGCCGCGAACACCGCCCGGCGCTGCCGGGTCGGCCGGCGCAGCTCAGTGCTCGTCATAGTGGTCTCCGTGCTCGGCGTGCCGGTGCCCGTCGTGCACGTAGTCGACGTGGTCGCCGTGCACGACCGCGCGGTGCCCGCAGTGCTCGCCGTGCTGGTGCGGGTGCGTCCCGGCGGTCGTGTGGGCATCGGGTACGGCGGCCGGGTCGGGGTCGTCGAACGGCGCGGTGAGCCGCTGGCGGTACCGGATCGCGGCCCCGACCGGCCAGGTGGCGGCGAACCCGGCCAGCGCCAGCAGCACGATCGTCGCGCCGGGGGCCACGTCGACGTAGAACGAGGTGGCGACCCCACCCAGGCTGGCGACCGTGCCGAGTGCCATCGCCGCCAGCAGCGTGGTGCGGAACCCGCGGGACAGCTGCTGCGCGGTCGCCGCCGGGATCACCATCAGCGCCGACACCAGCAGCAGGCCGACGGTGCGCATCGCCACGGTCACGGTGACCGCCGCCATCACCGACAGCAGGATGCTGTAGGCACGCACGCTGAGCCCCTGCACCCGGGCGAAGTCCTCGTCCTGGCAGACGGTGAACAGCTGCGGCGCCAGGCCGACCGTCAGCGCGATGACCACGGTGGCCAGCGCGGCCACCGTGACCAGGTCGCCGGTGGAGACCGTGACGATGGAGCCGAACAGGTAGCCCTGCAGGGCCGCGGGGCTGCTGCCGGCCACCCCGATGAGCAGCACCCCGCCGGCGATGCCGCCGTAGAAC
>JALZDI010000355.1 GCA_030862655.1 Actinomycetota bacterium
ACCAGGATGAACGTCGCCACCTGCCACTGGCCGTCGTCGGCGCGCAGCATCAGCAGCACGAAGCTGGCCAGGAACGGCACGTAGATCGTGATGAACACCCCGGCGGTGACGTCGCGGACGTAGCCGGGGGCCCCGGTGCGCAAGCGCCAGAGCGCGGTCACCAGCACGGTCAGCGCGACGGCCACGACCATGGCGTCGGCGCCGACGAGATACGCCGAGAGCAGCACCGCCAGCGAGCCGAGCTGCACGGGCCAGACGGGGATGGCGACGTGGACGGTCGCCAGCGCCCGACGCAGCTCGTCGATGCCCAAGGCCATCGCGACCGCGACCACGACCACGAACGTCTGCTTGAGCAGCACCAGCGAGGCGGCGGCCATCACCACCATGCCGACGCCGACGGCGATCGCGGCGGGCAGGTTGCGCCCGGCCCGGCTCACCTTCGGTGCCGGCGCCGGGACGTCGGCACCGTGGGGGTCGGAGGTCATCACGTTCGCTCAGCCGGCCGGGGTCAGACCTCGAGGAGCTCGGCCTCCTTGTGCTTGAGCAGCTCGTCGATCGCGTCGGTGTGCTTCTTGGTCATGCCGTCGAGCCGCTTCTCCGCCCCGACCACGTCGTCCTGGCCGACCTCGCCGTCCTTCTCCAGCTTCTCCAGCGCCTGCTTGGCCGAGCGCCGGATGTTGCGCACCGAGACGCGGCCGTCCTCGGCCTTGGAGCGGGCGAGCTTGATGTACTCCTTGCGCCGTTCCTCGGTGAGCTCGGGCATCACCACGCGGATCACCTTGCCGTCGTCGGTCGGGTTGACGCCGAGGTCGGAGTCGCGGATGGCCTTCTCGATCGCGGCGGTCGCGCCGCGGTCGTAGGGCTGGATCAGCACCGTGCGCGCCTCGGGCGACTGGAACGACGCGAGCTGCTGGATGGGCGTCGGCGTGCCGTAGTAGTCGGCGGTCAGCTTGCTGAACATCGCCGGGTGTGCGCGTCCTGTGCGGATCGTCGCGAACTCCTCCTTGGCGAACGCGACCGCCTTGTCCATCTTCTGGTCTGCATCGCGGAGGGTCTGGTCGATCACGGCCGGCTCCTAGCTCTGGGCGGCGGCACGACGCCGCGGGTGTCTCGTCGTACGAACACTAGTGGCAGCGGACTCCCGGGCGTCCGGCTAGGGCTGGACCGCGACCAGCGTGCCGATCCGCTCGCCGTGCACGACCCGGTCGATGTTGCCCTCGCGCATCAGGTCGAACATCACGATCGGCAGCTTGTTGTCGCGGCACAGGCTGATCGCGGTGGCGTCGGCGACCCGCAGCCCTCGGGCGAGGAACTCGTCGTAGCTGAGGAAGTCGAACTTCTTCGCGTCGGGGTTCTCGTTGGGGTCGCTGTCGTAGACGCCGTCGGTGCCCTGCTTGCCCATCAGCAGCACCTGCGCGCCGACCTCGAGCGCGCGCTGCGCGGCCACGGTGTCGGTGGAGAAGTACGGCATGCCCGAGCCGGCGCCGAAGATCACCACGCGGCCCTTCTCCATGTGCCGGATCGCGCGCCGCGGGATGTAGGGCTCTGCCACCTGGCCCATCGCGATCGCGGTCTGCACCCGCGTCTCGATGCCGAGCTTCTCCAGGAAGTCCTGCAGGGCCAGGCAGTTCATCACGGTGCCGAGCATGCCCATGTAGTCTGCGCGGCTGCGGTCCATGCCGCGCTGCTGCAGCTCGGCGCCGCGGAAGAAGTTGCCGCCGCCGACGACGACGGCGACCTGCACGCCGCCGCGCACGACCTCGGTGATCTGCCGGGCGATCGAGTTCACCACGTCGGGGTCGACCCCGACGTTGCCCCCGCCGAACGTCTCCCCGGACAGCTTCAGCAGCACCCGGTGGTAGCCATCGGTCAGCTGGGGACGCTCGACGGCGGCCATCAGCCCTGGCCGACCTCGAACCGGGCGAACCGCTTGACGGTCACGCCTGCCTCGTCGAGGACCTTCTGCACGGTCTTCTTGTTGTCCTGCACCGAAGGCTGCTCCAGCAGCACGACGTCCTTGAAGAAGCCGTTCACCCGGCCCTCGGTGATCTTGGGCAGCGCCTGCTCGGGCTTGCCCTCCTCGCGCGCGGTCGCCTCGGCGATCTCGCGCTCCTTGGCGACCAGATCCTCGGGCACCTCGTCACGGGAGACGTACTGCGGGCGCATCGCCGCGACCTGCATCGCCGCGCCGCGGGCGGCGTCGGCGTCGGCACCGTCGTACTCCACGAGTACACCGACCGTCGGCGGCAGGTCGCTGGCCCGGCGGTGCATGTAGGTCACGACCTGGCCCTCGAACACGGCGACGCGCCCGAGCTCGAGCTTCTCGCCGATGACCGCGGCCAGCGCCGCGATGCTCTCCTCGACGGTCTTGCCGTCCTCGAGCTGCACCGCACGCAGGGCGTCGGCGTCGGCGGCACCCGACTTCGCCGCCGCCTTGGCGAGCTCGTCGCCCAGGGCCTGGAACTGGTCGCTCTTGGCGACGAAGTCGGTCTCGCTGTTGAACTCGACCAGCGCCGGCCCGGAGGCCGCGACCAGACCCGCCGAGGCGGTGCGCTCCGCACCCCGCTTGGCGGCCTTGGCAGCGCCCTTGACCCGCAGGATCTCGACGGCCCTGTCGATGTCGCCGTCGGCCTCGGTGAGCGCCTTCTTGGAGTCCATCATGCCCGCGCCGGTGAGGTCGCGGAGCTTCTTCACGTCCGCGGCGGTGATGTTCGCCATCTGCGGCTTGCCTCAACTTCCGTGTGGTGGGACCTCGCGGTCACCGGATGGGTACGTCGTGCTCGGCTCTGGGTCAGGCCTGCTCTTCGCCAGCGGCCGGCTCCTCGGCGGCCTCGACCGCCTCACCGGTGCCCTGCGCGACGGGCGTCTCGGAGGTGGTGCTGTCGCCGCCGGTGGCCCCGGCCGCGCCGGCGTCGGC
>JALZDI010000356.1:0-302 GCA_030862655.1 Actinomycetota bacterium
CGCCGGGTGGGGTCGCTGGCCACCGCGGCGACCGCGAGCAGGGTGCCGGCCAGCAAGCCGGCGAGTCGCACGTGGTCGCCCGAGATCAGCCACCGCTGCGGCAGCCCGACGTACGGCACCAGGAGTCGACCCTGCCCGCGCACGGCGTCCGGGGAGACCGGCGTCGAGTCGGCCTCCTCGTTGGCGTCGCCGCGGGTGATGACGAAACCGTCGTCGCGGACCCGCGCCACGCGGTGCGACAGCACCTCGCCCGGCCGTGCCGGGTCGTCGACGACCGCGATGTCCCCGTGTCGCAGCGGCGC
>JALZDI010000356.1:312-2913 GCA_030862655.1 Actinomycetota bacterium
TCGCCGGGCCGGATCGCCGGCATCATCGAGCCGCTCTGCACGACGTACGACGACCATCCCAGCAGCGCCGGCAGCACGGACCACGCCAGCAGGACGACGAGCGCGGTCAGGTAGGTGAGTGCGCCAACGGCCAGCAGCGCCCGGGCGGTCTCCCTGCGTCGCGCCGTGGCGACGGGGGCCGGCTCATCCGGGCGCTGCTGGAAGAGATCCATCAGCGTCAGGGTCATGTCACGGCGTCGTGTTCTGTGCTTCCCAGGTGAACGTGGCGCCGGCGCTCTTGCCTTGGGCGTCGTTGTTGTTCTGCAGGGTGTAGGTGAACCTGTAGGTCTTGGCCTGGCCCGTGCCGGTCGGCGTCCAGACGCCCGCGCCGGTGACGAAGTCCGAAGCCGTCGTGGCGAGGCCGTCCAGGGTGCCGTTGTAGACGGTGCCGTTGGTGGCGTCGGCGGTAAAACCCGTGCAGTCCGCGAACGTACCGCCGGACCCCTGCTCGACGGTGAGGTTCAGGTACGGCGCGAGCGTGCCGGTCGGCGGGGAGACGTACAGCTTGACGTCGGACTCGAGGCTGCCGGTGTAGGTCACCTTGATGCACTTGGTGCCGGTCTTGCCCGGCTCCAGCCCGGCGACGTTGAACATCGCGGTGTTGTTGTCGTCGTCACTGAGCTCGACCGTGCCGGAGGCCCAGCTGTTGCCCGGGTTCTCGGTGGTGTCGCTGAAGGCCGCGTTGGAGGCCTGCCAGACCAGCAGCGAGCTGGCGACCATGCCGACGGGGACCGCGAGCCACCGGGCGAGTCGGACGGATCGAGCGGGCCGGTCGGCCCGGGTACCGCGCCCCTCGGCGCGCTTGAGGTTTCCACGCATGGCAACCGATATCCCTTCCCTGAAGAAAGGACGGTCGGTTTCGCCTCTGCTCGGTACCAGGCTCTCCGGCGACCAACACACGCCTGGTACGTCCACGAGCTAGGGGATCGACGCTACGGAGCATTGCCCGAGCCTTTACGTTAAAGGCGGATGCTATGTCCGTTTTGTGGGTGCGCGGGCCGGCCGTCTGATGGGTGCCGCCCGCGGCTCGGTCAGGCGAGATAGCCCGCCTGGACTACGCGACCCGGCTCGCCGGCGCTATTCGGGCGTACCCCGTCGACGCCAGGGCTACCCCGGCGTACCCCGTCGACGCCGTGACACGAGATCGCACGGAAACGCGCCGGATCCGTGCGATCCGGTGTCATGCCGTGTGGAGGGCATGCTCGGCGTCCCCGCGCGAGTACGGCGGGCTCGCCGCGCACCCGGCCCTGTGGACGACGACTCGCGGAAGGCGGGGCGGGGCGTCATCGTGTCCCATGCCCAAACCCGGTCCACCGCTTCCGCCGATCGTCTGGCCACGCTCGCACGCCGAGCTGCGCGCCGCGGGCGTGAGCGGGCGGGCGCTGCGCGAAGGCAAGGGCTGGCAACGGACGGGATACGGGTTCTACGTGCCGGCCGGCGTCGACGTCGACAGCCCCCAGCAACGGGTCGCGGCGCAGGCGGTCCGCCTGCCTGGGGAGACGGCCATCGGCGGGTGGGGCTCGGCGTACCTGCACGGCGCCCGCACGCTCGACGGCCGCGGCCACAACGGCAGGGCACCCCTGCCCCTGCTGCTGTGCCTCGGCCGGCGCGGGCGGCTGCGCGACAGCCCGGAGGCGCACGTGAGCCGCGAGCCCCTCGAGCGCGACGAGATCGTGCGGGTCCGCGATGTCCCGGTGACGAGGCCGCTGCGCACGTGCTTCGACGGCATGCGGCTCGCGCGCAACCTGGTGGAGGCGGTCGTGTTCGCCGACGCCATGCTCTATGCCGAGTGCTGCGACGTCGCTGAGCTCGGGGCCTACGTCGTCGAGCACGGCGGCTGGCGGGGCGTGCGGCAGGCGCGCACCGCACTCACGCTGTGCGACCCCAACGCCCGAGGCCCGTGGGAGACCCGGCTGCGCATGGTCTGGGTGCTCGAGGCTCGGCTGCCGCGGCCGCACGTCAACCCGCCGGTCTTCGACCTCGGCGGCGAGCTGCTGGGCTTCCCGGACTTGCTGGACGCGGAGGCGGGCACGGTGTTCGAGTACGACGGCAGCGGTCATCGCGAGGAGCTCCAGCACGCCAGCGACAACAACCGGGAGGAGCTCTTCGAGGAGCACCGGCTGCTGGTCGGGCGGGTGACTCGCGTCGACATGCGCGACCGTGCCGCTGTCGCGCGCCGGATGGTCTCGACGCGTCGCCGCGGGCTCGGCCGGGACCGACGCGCGGACCGGTGGACGCTGGAGCTGCCGCCGGACTGGGGTGCGTGCTGCCCGATGGCGGACCTGCACGAGGTCCTCGACGAGATGGACCGCGGCTGGTCCCCGTGGACGGCGCCGGTGCCGCCGGGTTGGTGAATGGGCCAGGGCCCGCGCCATGACACCAGATCGCACAGAAATCGCCGATCTCCGTGCCATCTGGTGTCATGGCGTGCAGTGGCGCTCGAGGGTAGGTCGGGTGGGCGCTTGCGCAGTCTCGGCGCGAAGGGGGGGTCAGGCGGGCTGGCGCTCGTGCTCCCGCTTCGGCGACCCCGGCGACCCCGGCGACCCTGATGACCCGGACGTC
>JALZDI010000357.1 GCA_030862655.1 Actinomycetota bacterium
CGGTAGGTGCCCGTGTAGCCGAGCATGTTGCGCACCGCGGAGTACTCGCGGGCGTCGTCGAGGAAGGTCTGCGCGATCCAGCGGGCGCGCAGCGGGTCGCCGGGCAGCAGCAGCCGCGGCGCGACCTGCCCCGGCTCGGCCGCCAGATGGACGCTCATGGCCGCCGATCCTGCCAGAGGGTGAGGCGCGGGCCGCGTCGTAGAGTCGGCGAGGTGACGATGTCCGACGAGCTCGCGCTCTCCCGCCACCCCCACGACCGCCTGGGTAACCAGCGGGTGGACGACGCCTGGATCGCCGCGCGCTGGGACGACCCAGGCTCGCGTGTGCTGCTGCTGCACCAGGGGTCGGTGGCGGTCGACGAGTCAGGGGAGGCGCCGGTCTACGTCAGCCCGGAGCGCGCCGGCGAGGGCGAGCGGGTGCTGCTCGGGCTGCAGGACGGCACGACGTACTTCGCCCTGATCCGTGACGAGGAGCCGCAGGACCAGCGGATGGCGGGCCTGCGCGAGGTCGGCATGCACCTCCACGACCGCGACGCCGGCCTGGTCACGCACGCGGTCGCGATGGCCAACTGGCTGCGGGTGCACCGGTTCTGTCCCCGCTGCGGGGGCCGGCTGCGCACGGAGCAGGCCGGGCATGTGCGCCGCTGCGAGCAGTGCGAGCGGCAGCAGTTCCCGCGCACCGACCCCGCGGTGATCATGCTGGTGACCGACGGCGACGAGCGCTGCCTGCTCGCGCACAACACCCGCTACCCCCGCGAGCGCGGCTACTCCACGCTGGCCGGCTTCGTCGAGCCGGGCGAGTCCCTGGAGCACGCCGTACGCCGGGAGATCCTGGAGGAGGTCGGCGTCGAGGTCGGCGAGGTCACCTACGCCGGCAGCCAGCCGTGGCCGCTGCCGGCCAGCCTGATGGTGGGGTTCTTCGCCGCCGCGGACACCACGCGCATCACCGTCGACGAGCACGAGATCTCGGCCGCGCGGTGGTTCACCCGCGACGCACTGCTGGCGGCGGCGGAGTCGGGCGAGGTCCTGCTGCCCGGACGCATCTCCATCGCCCGGAGGCTGATCGAGAGCTGGTACGGCGGGCGGCTGCCCGGCGGCTGGTGACACACCCGACGGCGTTGCGTCCGCCGCGGCGTGCGCTATGGCGCACCTCTGGCGGGCGGTTCAGCCGGCGAGCCCCCCGAGCTTGTCGCGGACCTGGGTCACCGAGGGGTTGGTCAGGGCGGTGCCGTCGTCGAACACCAGCGTGGGCACGGTCTGGTTGCCGTTGTTGGCCCTCTGCACGATCTCGGCAGCCTCCGGCCGCTGCTCGATGTCGACGACGTCGAAGCCGATGCCCTCGCGCTCCAGCTGCCGTTTCAGCCGGTGGCAGTAGCCGCACCACGGAGTGGAGTACATCGTGAACCGCGCCGTCATGAAGTGTCCTTCCGCCCATCTATCGTGTCCACAGACGATCGACCGGCCAGGAGCCGGTCGTTCACCCGTACCAACACCGGAGCCCACCGAGATCTTCCCCGCTCGGACCGGGCCGCAACCTTCGGCCAAGGAGGGACCCCGCGTGCCACCGCCCGACGCCGAGCGGCTGCTCGAGGATCTCGACCCGGAGCAGCGCGAGGTCGCGACCTCGCTGAACGGCCCGCTGTGCGTGCTCGCCGGAGCGGGCACCGGCAAGACCCGGGCGATCACCCACCGCATCGCCTACGCCGCCCACACCGGTGCGGTCGACCCCGCGCGGGTGCTGGCGGTGACGTTCACCACCCGGGCGGCGGGGGAGATGCGCGGCCGGCTCGGCGCGCTCGGCGTACCCCTCGTACAGGCGCGCACGTTCCACTCCGCGGCGCTGCGGCAGGCCCGCTACTTCTGGCCCAAGGTGTACGGCGGGGCGCTGCCGGAGCTGGTGCAGTCCAAGCTCGGTCTGCTGCGCGAGGCCGCCGACCGGTGCCGGCTGCCCAAGCACGCCGAGCTGAAGGACTTCGCGGCCGAGGTGGAGTGGGCCAAGGTCACCAACGTGCGCCCCGACGACTACGCCGCGCTGGCCGACAAGGCGGGGCGGGCGCCGGTCTCGGCTGCGGGCGACCTCGACACCGTGGCCCGGGTGTTCGCCGCCTACGAGGAGGTCAAGCGCCGGCGCGACCGCATCGACATGGAGGACGTGCTGCTGTGCGCGGCCGCGCTGCTGGCCGAGGACGACCGGGTCGCGGCGGCGGTGCGGCGGCAGTACTCCTGGTTCGTCGTCGACGAGTTCCAGGACGTCAACGCCATCCAGCGCTCGCTGCTCGACCTGTGGCTGGGAGACCGCGACCAGCTGTGCGTGGTGGGCGACCCGGCCCAGACCATCTACTCCTTCGCCGGCGCCTCCTCCGAGCACCTGCTCGGCTTCACCCGCCGGCACCCGGGGGCCCAGGTGGTGCGGCTGACGCGCAACTACCGCTCCACCCCGCAGGTCGTCGCCGCGGCCAACCAGGTGCTCGGCGCGTCCCGCGACGCCGGCAACGCCGTCGTGCTGCAGGCCCAGCGCGACGGCGGGCCCGAGGTGGCCTTCGCCGAGTACGCCGACGAGGTCGACGAGGCCGACTCGGTCGCCGCGCAGATCGTCGCGGCGCGCGACCGCGGGGTGCCGCTGAGCGACATCGCGGTGCTGTTCCGCATCAACGCCCAGTCCGAGGCGTTCGAGGACGCGCTGGCCGCCCGGTCGGTCCCGTGCGTGCTGCGGGGCGCCGAGCGGTTCTTCGAGCGCCCCGAGGTACGGCAGGCGGTGACGCTGCTGCGCGGAGCCGCTCGCTCCGGCGACAGGTTCGGTGACGGGGCCGGCGGCGACCTGGTCGCCGACGTCACCGGGGTGCTCTCCGGGCAGGGATGGGCCCCCGAGGCCCCGGCCGGCGGCGGGGTCGCCCGCGCGCGGTGGGAGTC
>JALZDI010000358.1 GCA_030862655.1 Actinomycetota bacterium
GGTCCCGCTCGGCCGAGCGGGCGCAGGCTGTCGCCGCTGCGCTGGCCGAGGACATCGGCGCGGACGCGCCCGGGCGGGCCACCGGCGCGGAGAACCTCGCCTGCGCGCAGGCGGCCGACGTGCTCGTGGTGGCGGTGCCCTGGGACGGGCACGGCGCGCTGCTGAAGTCGGTGGCCGAGGCGACCACCGGTAAGGTCGTCGTCGACGTGGTCAACCCGCTCGGCTTCGACAAGCAGGGCCCGTACCGGCTCGACGTACCCGAGGGAAGCGCGGCCCAGCAGGCCCAGGCCCTGCTGCCGCAGGCGCGGGTCACCGCGGCGTTCCACCACGTCTCGGCTGTGCTGCTCAACGACCCCGAGGTGGCCGAGATCGGCATGGACGTGCTGGTCATGGGCGAGGAGCGCGCCGACACCGACCTGGTCCGGGCGCTGGCCGACGCGGTGCCCGGGATGCGCGGCGTGTACGGCGGGCGGCTGCGCAACGCCGGCCAGGTCGAGGCGCTGACCGCCAACCTGATCGCGATCAACCGGCGGTACAAGACGCACGCGGGCATTACAGTCACCGGCGTCTGATCGAGTCCGCCGCGGGGGAGAGGGGTCCATGCGGTCCTTGCACAAGAAGGTCGCGCTCACGGTGCTCGGCTGGGTGCTGGTGCTCGCCGGGATCGTGCTGATCGCGATCCCCGGCCCCGGGCTGCTGCTCCTGCTCGCCGGGCTGGTGGTGCTGGCCAACGAGTACACCTGGGCGGACCGGTTCGTGGAGCCGGTGCGCCGGCAGGCGCACTACGCGGCCGAGGAGAGCGTGCGGTCGTGGTGGCGCATCGTGGCCACCCTGCTCGGTGGGCTGTGGCTGGTGGGCATCGGCGTGCTGTGGTGGGTCAACCCGCAGATCCCGCGGTTCTGGGTGCTCGGCCCGCGGCTGCCGCTGGGCGGGTGGCCGACCGGGAGCGGGCTGATCCTGTCCGGGCTCATCGTGTGGGGGCTGATGATCTACAGCATCCGCAACTTCCGTAGCCCCCGCCGTTGAGTGCCGCGAGGGCCAGGTCCTCGAGCAGGTCGGCCATCGCCGCCTGTGACAGCCGCGCGCTGTGCGGGGTGGAGTTGAGCAGCCCGAAGGTGGCGTGCGCGGCGGCGCGCGCCGTACGCCGGTCCCAGCCGGGGCGCACCTGCACGAGCACGTCGACCCAGATCTCGACGTAGCCCCGCTGCAGCGCACGCACCTGCTCGCGCGCCTGTGCCGGCAGCGCCGCCCAGTCGCGGTCCTGCACCACGATCAGGTCGGCGTGCTCCAGCGCGAACTCGATGTGCCAGCGCACGAGCGCGGTGAGCGCGGCCGGCGGCGTCGTGGTCCCGCCGCGGCGACGCCGGCCTTCGGCGAGCAGCCGCTCGCTGATGCCGACCAGCATCTCGGCGAGCATCGCGTCCTTGCTCGCGAAGTGACGGTAGAGCGCGGGCCCGGAGACGCCGCAGGCCGCGCCGAGGTCGGCGACCGAGACGCCGTGGAAGCCCCGCTCGGCGAACAGGGCGGCAGCCGTGGACAGGATCTGCTCGCGGCGGGAGGCTGCCATGAGGGCAAGAGTAGACGCTGGAGTTAATGATCGCTAACGTTAGGGGTCGTTAACCGGGCCTGTGTCCGCCGTAGGGTGCGCGGTAGCGCACGGGTCGACGGACGCAGACGCAGCCAGGACCAGGCAGGAGCGGCGATGACGGCTACCCCCACCGCAACGGGTACGACGATGCGCGACCTGGTCGCCGACCTGCGCGACCGGCTGGCCGCGGTCCGGCAGGGCGGCTCGGAGTCGGCGCGGGCCAAGCACCTCAAGCGCGGCAAGCTGCTCGCGCGCGACCGCGTCGACCGGGTGCTCGACCCCGGCTCGCCGTTCCTGGAGCTGTCAGCGCTGGCCGCCACCGGCATGTACGACGACGCCGTGCCCAGCGCCGGCATCGTCACCGGCGTCGGCCGGGTCAGCGGGCGCGAGTGCGTGGTGGTGGCCAACGACGCCACCGTCAAGGGCGGCACCTACTACCCGATCACGGTGAAGAAGCACCTGCGCGCGCAGCAGGTCGCGCTCGACAACCACCTGCCGTGCCTCTACCTGGTCGACTCCGGCGGCGCGTTCCTGCCGATGCAGGACGAGGTGTTCCCCGACCGCGAGCACTTCGGCCGGATCTTCTACAACCAGGCCAACCTGTCCGGACGCGGCGTACCGCAGGTCGCGGCGGTGATGGGTTCGTGCACCGCGGGCGGCGCGTACGTGCCGGCGATGTCGGACGAGACCGTGATCGTCAAGGAGCAGGGCACGATCTTCCTCGGCGGACCGCCGCTGGTGAAGGCTGCCACCGGCGAGGTCGTCACCGCGGAGGAGCTCGGCGGGGGAGAGGTGCACGCCCGCACCTCCGGCGTCGTCGACCACCTCGCCGCCGACGACGCCGAGGCGCTGGCGATCGTGCGGTCGATCGTCGCCACGTTCGAGCGTCGGGGCGGCGGTGGCGCTTCGTCGTCGACCCCCGAGGAGCCGGTCGAGGACCCGGAGGACCTCTACGACATCGTGCCCACCGACTCGCGCACGCCCTACGACGTGCGCGAGGTGATCTCGCGGGTCGTCGACGGCTCGCGGATGCACGAGTTCAAGGCGCTGTACGGCGAGACGCTGGTGTGCGGCTTCGCGCGCATCTGGGGCTACCCGGTCGGCATCGTGGCCAACAACGGCATCCTGTTCAGCGAGTCGGCCCTCAAGGGCGCGCACTTCATCGAGCTGTGCAACCAGCGGGGCATCCCACTGGTGTTCCTGCAGAACATCTCCGGCTTCATGGTCGGCCGCGAATACGAGAACCGCGGCATCGCCCGCGACGGCGCCAAGCTGGTCACCGCCGTCGCGTGCTCGGTGGTACCGAAGTTCACCGTGGTCA
>JALZDI010000359.1 GCA_030862655.1 Actinomycetota bacterium
ACCTCAGACCCAGCAGGGACAAGACGCCGCACCCGACCAGGGTGACGGCGATCAGGCGCGGCAGCAGCCGCGGCTCGACCTCGGCGAGCTGCTCGCCCCGACGGCGCCGGCGCAGCCGCCGCGCTCGACCGACGGGCCGGACCTGGGCGACCTCGACGAGGTGACCGAGCCGCTCACCGAGCCGCTCACCGGGCCGCTCACCGGGCCGCTCGACCCGCCGCTCGAGGAGACGA
The DNA here is from genome assembly GCA_030862655.1 of Actinomycetota bacterium. Next base: position 234 of record JALZDI010000359.1, read on the forward strand.
CCAAGCGGCCCGCCGACGGTCGCAGGTCCCTCGACGACGGCCTCGGCGGCCTGCTCTAACCCCAGAAGAGGAGCGCTCCGTCTAGAAGAAGACGTTGCGCCGTTGCATGAGCAGCGCGTAGAGCGTCTGCTGGATGGTCTCGCGGACCTGGTCGGTCAGGTTGAACACGATCATCGGATCCTCGACCTGCTCGTCGGTGAGCGCGTCGGTGCGGATCGGCTCGCCGAACTCGATCAGCCACTTGCTGGGCAGCGGGACCATGCCGAGCGGCCCGAACCACGGGAAGAACGGCGTGATCGGGATGTAGGGCACGCCGAGCAGCCGCGCCAGCGTGGGGAGGTTGCCCACCAGCGGGTAGATCTCCTCGGCGCCCACGATCGAGCACGGCACGATCGGGACCCGGGTGCGCAGCGCCGCCGAGACGAAGCCGCCGCGACCGAAGCGCTGCAGCGTGTATCGCTCGCTGAACGGCTTGCCGACGCCCTTGAAGCCCTCGGGCCAGACACCGACCAGCTCGCCCTGGCCGAGCAGCCGCTCCGCGTCCTCGTTGCAGGCCAGGGTGGCGCCGCCCTTGCGTGCCATCTCGCCGACGAACGGCAGCCGGAACACCAGGTCGGCGGCCAGCATCCGCAGGTACCGGTCGGCGTGGTCGTGCACCACCAGGCTGGTGACCAGCCCGTCGATCGGGACGGTGCCGGAGTGGTTGCCCACCAGCAGCGCGCCGCCGTCGGCCGGGATGTTCTCGATGCCCTGGACGTCGACCCGGAACCACTTCTCGACCAGGGGCCGGACCGCCGTCATGGACAGCCGGGTGGTCAGGTCGGCGTCGAAGCCGTACTCGTCGACGACGTACTCGCCCGTGATCCGCCGGCGCGCGAAGGCGAGGAGCTCGGCCAGGCCGTCCTCCCAGTTGTCGCCGAAGACCTCGCGGGCGGCGTTGCCGAGCGCCGCGGCCACGTCGAACCCGACCCGGCCACCGCGGCCGCGGACGAAGACCTCCTCGGCCGGCGGAGTGATCGAGGTCGGTGGAGGCGGGGTCGCCGGTGTGCTGGGTTCGGTGGCGGCGGCCTTGGGCCGCGGCCGGGTCTGCGTCTTGGAGCTCCGGTTGCCGGCGCTCGTGCTCTTGCGGGCACGTGTGCTCTTCTTGGCCGCCGTGGACTTCGCCTTCGTCGCCGGCGGGGTGCCGGTCTCCTGGTCGGGGGACGTCGTGGGCGGCTGCCGCTTGGGCCGGGAGCCGGAACGGGTGCCGGCGAGGGACCGCGCGGCCGAGGACGGTGTACGGCTGCGGTTGCCGCCACGGCCGGGACGCCCGCGCGCCCCCAGCGGGATGACCTCTGCGTCAGCCATGTTGTCCCTCCCGGACGACCAGGCCCTTCAGCCTACGCTCGGCGGCGGCCACGCGGTCCGGGTCGACCACACCGGGCCGGATGCTGTGCGCGAAGTCCGCGAACGCGCCCGCCGTGTCGTAGCGGGGGTGGAAGCCGAGTACGCCGCGCATCCGTGTGGTGTCGACGCCGCGGCCATAGGTGAGGAACTCGGCCTGCTCGGGTGAGAAGTCGGCCAGCCGCGCCGACCGCAGCGCACCCCCGACCCGGGAGGCGACGAACCCGGGGAGCCGCACGGCCGGACGGCCCAGCCGCCGGATGACCTGGGAGAGCGTCAGCATGCCGTCGCCCGCGACGTTGAACGTCCCGTGCACGTCCTCCGACACCGCCAGCCGCAGCGAGTCCAGCGCGTCGGTCTCGTGGCAGAACTGCAGCCTGGCGTCGAAGCCGAGCACGGTCGGGATCACCGGGAGCCTGAAGTAGCGGGTCAGCGGCGTGTCGACGGCCGGGCCGATGAGGTTGGCGTACCGCAGCATGGTCACGGTCACGTCGGGGCGACGGCGGGAGAACCCGCGCACGTAGCCCTCCACCTCGACAGAGTCCTTCGCGAAGCCCTCCCGGGGCATCCGCTTGGGAGCCATGTCCTCGGTGAACATCGCCGGGTCGCGCGGGGAGGCGCCGTAGACGGCCGACGAGGACCTGACCACGAGCTTGCGCAGCCGGGGGGCCTTCTGGCAGGCGGCCAGGAGCTGCATCGAGCCGATGACGTTGGTCTCCTTCATCGCCGCCCGGCCGCCGGCGCGCCCGGGCGTCGCCAGCAGGCTCATGTGCACGACCGTGTCCACGCCCTCGCCGACGATCACCTTGGCGATGACGGGGTTGCGGATGTCCGCGCGCACGAAGTGCACGTCGTCGAGGCGGGCGCGGGGCGGGAGCACGTCCACGCCGATGACCCGGTCCACGTCGGGGTCGGCCGCGAGGCTGCGCGCGAACCGCCCGCCGAGGTCCTGGGAGACCCCGGTGACGAGGACGACGCGACCCAACTCAGTTCCCCCTATCGGTCTCGTGCTGCCAGAAGAACGGTGCGGTGGGACTCACTTACCCAGACGGCGGCGCTGGACGCGGGTGCGCTTGAGCAGCTTGCGGTGCTTCTTCTTCGCCATTCGCTTGCGGCGCTTCTTGATGACTGAACCCACAGTGTCGCCCTTCGGGAAAATCTGCACACGAAAAATCTCGGTGCCGCGCGCTCGAGACGCGCAACCGGACAAGGGTACCGGCCGGACGGCCGCGGCTAGCAATCGAGCCACCACCCGGACAGCAGCGCGTCGGTGCGGATCGGCCGAAATCG
>JALZDI010000360.1 GCA_030862655.1 Actinomycetota bacterium
AGCCGTAGCAGCTCGGCCGGGGCGGCGAGCGTCCCGGCGGCACCACCGATCTGCACCGGCAGCCGGTCGCGTGCGTCGCGCAGGTCGTCGCGTGCGTCCAGCACCCCCTGCAACCACTGCGCGGCCTTCAGCCCGAAGGTGACCGGGACGGCGTGCTGGGTCAGCGTCCGACCGGCCATCGGGTCGGCCCGGTGCCGCTCCGCGAGACCGACGAGGGATCCGACCTGCGCGTCCACCCGCCGGAGCACCGCGTCGACGGCGTCGCGCAGGCCCAGCACCAGCGCGGTGTCGAGCACGTCCTGGCTGGTCAGCCCACGGTGCACCCACAGCGCGGCCTCGGGATGCACATCCGCGAGCCGCTCGCGCACCAGCGCCAGCAGCGGGATCACCGGGTTGCCGCCGTCCTCGGCGCCCAAGGCGAGGGATGCCTGGTCGACCTGTCCGACGCACCGGACCAGGTCCACCGCGGCCCCTGCCGGCGCCACCCCGGCATCGACCAGCGCCGCCAGCCACGCGGTCTCGACCCGCAACATCGCTCGGACCACCTCCCCGTCAGAGAGGTGCTTGCCCGCCCGGTGGTCGCCGGGCCAGAGCAGGTCAGCCATCAGCCGTCCCCGAAGTCGAGGAAGACTGTCTCGTCCTGGCCCTGGAGCCGGATGTCGAAGACGAAGCCGTGCTCGTCGGGCCGTGCCACGAGCGTGCCGCGCCGATCCGCCGGCAGGGACGAGAGCAGCGGGTCAGCGTGCGCCGCCTCGTCGTCGAGCGGCAGGTACGCCCGGGTGAACAAGCGGTGCAGCAGCCCCCGTGCGAACACGGTGACCGCGAAGAACGGCGCCCGGCCCTCTTCGGTCGCCCCGGGCCGAAGGGTGGTGAACGAGTACCGTCCGCTGTCGTCGGCGGCCGCGCGCCCAAAGCCGGTGAACGTCCAGCCGTCGCGGGCCCGGGAACCCTCGACCTGCGGGACCCGCCCCTCCTCGTCGGCCTGCCACAGCTCGACCAGGGCGTCGGGGACCGGCTCCTCGCATCCGTCGTACACGGTGCCGTACAGACGGACCGCCCGCGGGTGGCCGGCGGGGACCAGCTCGGCGCCACCGTCGAACGGCAGCGCGTAGCCGAAGAACGGACCGACCGTCTGGCCCGGCGTGGGGGAGAGGTCGCTCATGCCGACTCCTCCTCCGCCGGGGTCCGACGGCTGCCGGTAAGCACGATGTCCCAGGTGTAGCCGGTGGCCCACTCGTGCCGGGTCACGTCGTGGTCGTACGACGCGACGAGCCGCGCGCGGGCATCGGGGTCGACGATCGACGAGACGATCGGGTCGAGCGCGAACAGCGGGTCGCCCGGGAAGTACATCTGGGTGACCAGCCGCTGGGTGAGGCCGGTGCCGAACAGCGAGAAGTGGATGTGTGCCGGGCGCCAGGCGTTGTGGTGGTTCTTCCAGGGGTAGGGCCCCGGCTTGATCGTGGTGAAGCAGTAGCGACCCTCGCCGTCGGTGAGGGTGCGCCCGACGCCGGTGAAGTTCGGGTCGATCGGCGCAGGATGCCGGTCGCGCTGGTGGATGTAGCGGCCCGCGGAGTTGGCCTGCCAGATCTCGACGAGCTGGTGGCGCACCGGCCGACCCTCGCCGTCGAGGACCCGGCCGGTCACCACGATCCGCTCGCCCACCGGCTCGCCGCCGGCCTGGATGGTCAGGTCCGACTCGAACCCGGCGACGTCGCGGTGACCGAAGACCGGAGCCAGCAGCTCCACCGTCTCCGGGTCGGCGTGCTGCAGGCCCTTGGTGGGGTGGCGCAGCAGGCTGCTGCGGTACGGCGCGTAGTCCAGGCGAGGCTGGGTCTCGACGGCACCGACGGCCACGGACGTCTGGTACTCCTTGCTGGTCGCGGCGATCTCGGCGTCGATCTCGGCCTGGCCGGCCACTGCCGAGTCCGGGTCGGTCAGCGGCGCGGCAGGCATCTGCTGGCGCTGTTGCTGGCGCTGTGTCACCCAGCGACGGTAACGGCGCGGCCGCGATGCTGACTTGCCGGTGGTTCCACTGAGCGGAAGGATGCGCCCATGGCAGGCAACGCCGCGAGGCAGGGTCTCTCGGTCACCAGTCGGGCGCTGGCGATCCTGGGCGCCTTCGACCAGCGGCACCGCCGACTCAACCTCACCGATCTTGCGGCCCGTGCCGACCTTCCGGTCGCGACCGCGCACCGCCTGGTCGGCGAGCTGGTCGCGTGGGGTGCACTGAGACGCACCGCGGCGGGGGAGTACGTCGTCGGACGCCGGCTGTGGGACATCGGCCTGTTGGCGCCGGTGCACACCGGCCTGCGGCAGATCGCCTCGCCGTACCTGCACGACCTGTACGGCGCGACCCTCGCCACGGTGCACCTCGCGGTCCGCGAGGACCGGCAGGTGCTCTACGTCGACCGGCTCTCCGGTCACGCGTCGGTGCCCGTGGTCAGCACGATCGGCTCCCGGCTGCCGCTGCACGCGACCGGGGTCGGAAAGGTGCTCCTCGCGCATGCCCCGGCCGACGTCCAGACCGCGGTGCTCGCCGATCTCCCGCGGATCACGCCGTACACCGTGTGCCAGCCGGGTCGGCTGCGTCGCCAGCTCGACCGGGTGCGCCACGACGACTTCGCCACGACGGTGGAGGAGATGAGCCTGCGCGCGTGCTCGGTGGCCGTGCCGATCCGGGCCGGCAGCGACGTGGTGGCGGCGCTCGGGGTCGTCGTACCCAGCCTCAAGCGCGACCGGGCGAAGCTGGTCAGCGCGCTGCAGGTGGCGGCCCGGGGCATCGGGCGCAGCCTCCCGGAGCCGGTTACCGGGTTATCGCGGAGCCACTGAGGGCAGTGCCCTCGCGGCGCAGGGGGCATGCTCTCGAACCTGCTCTCCCCGGACGGCAGCGAAGGCCGT
>JALZDI010000361.1 GCA_030862655.1 Actinomycetota bacterium
GGAGCGGGCTCCGGCTCCGGCTCCGGCTCGGCGGCCGGAGCCGCGGCCGGGGCGGCGGACGCCTCGCCGGCGTCGCCGATGACGGCGAGCTCGCCGCCGATCTCAACGGTGTCGTCCTCCTGGGCGACGATGCGCTGCAGCACGCCGGCGGCCGGGGACGGGATTTCGGTGTCGACCTTGTCGGTGGAGACCTCGAGCAGGGGTTCGTCGACCTCGACGGTCTCGCCCTCCTGCTTGAGCCACCGGGTGATCGTGCCCTCGGCGACGCTCTCGCCGAGCGCCGGCATCTGAACGGAGAAGGCCATCGGTTGCTGACTCCTCGTGGGTGTGGCGGGGTGCGGCTGTCTTTTCGCTGCTGCTGCGTGCGGCTGTCAGCCGTGCACGTGCAGCGGCTTGCCGGCCAGGGCGAGGTGGGCCTCGCCCAGAGCTTCGGTCTGGGTCGGGTGGGCGTGGACCAGCGGAGCGACGTCCTCCGGCAGCGCCTCCCAGTTGTAGATCAGCTGCGCCTCGCCGATGAGCTCACCGACGCGGTCGCCGACCATGTGCAGGCCGACGACCGGGCCGTCGGTCGCGCGGACCAGCTTGACCGCGCCCTGGGTCTTGAGGATCTGGCTCTTGCCGTTGCCGGCCAGGTCGTAGGTGAAGGTCTCCACCGAGCCGTACTGCTCCTTGGCGGCGGCTTCGGTCAGGCCCACCGAGGCGACCTCGGGGTGGCAGTAGGTCACGCGCGGGATGCCGGCCTCGTCGATCGGCTGCGGGTTCAGGCCCGCGATCTCCTCGGCGATGAAGATGCCCTGCTGGAAGCCGCGGTGCGCCAGCTGCAGGCCCGGCACGATGTCGCCGACGGCGAACACGCCCGGGACGTTGGTGCGCAGGCGCTCGTCGGTGCGCACGAAGCCGCGCTCCATGGTGACGCCGACCTGCTCGAAGCCGTGTCCGGCGGTGTTCGGGCCGCGGCCGACGGCGACCAGCAGCAGGTCGGCGTCGTAGGTCTCGCCGTTCTCCAGGCTGACCGACACGCCGTCGTCGCTCTGGGTGGCGCCGGTGAACTTCACGCCGGTCTTGAACTTGATGCCGCGCTTGCGGAAGGCGCGCTCCAGGCGCTTCGAGGCGAACTCGTCCTCGTTGGGCACCAGGTGCGGCAGCGCTTCCACGACGGTGACCTCGGCGCCGAACGAGGCCCAGACGCTCGCGAACTCCACGCCGATCACGCCGCCGCCGAGCACGACGACCTTGTTCGGGATGAGGTCCAGGTTCAGCGCCTGCTCGCTGGCGATGACGCGCCCGCCGAGCTCCAGGCCGGGCAGCGTCTTGGAGTAGGAACCGGTGGCCAGAACCACGTTCTTGCCGGTGTAGCGGGTGCCGTCGACCTCGACGGTGTTGGCGTCGACGAGGGTGCCCGCACCCTCGACCATCGTCACCTTGTGGGCCTTGGCCAGGCCCTGCAGGCCCTTGTACAGGCCCGAGATGATGTTGTCCTTGTACTTGTTGACACCGTCGATGTCGATGCCTTCGAGGGCGGCGCGCACCCCGAACTGGTCGGCGTCTCGGGTGGAATCGGCGACCTCGGCCGCGTGCAGCAGGGCCTTGGTCGGGATGCAACCTCGGTGAAGGCAGGTCCCACCGAGCTTGTCCTTTTCAATGAGGACGACGGACAGGCCGAGCTCGGCCGCGCGGAAAGCGCAGGCGTAGCCGCCCGAACCGCCGCCGAGAATGACCAGATCGGCGGACGTGTCGGTCACTTCGCACTCCTCGACAGGGCGTCATTGACTTGCGGTTGGTCGCGTGACCTGGTGGTCATGCACACCACCAGCCATCTTGTCACCACCCGAGCGGACGATGCGCGGTGGGCCGGGTGATCTGTGCTGCATTCATCACCTGGGCGCCGCGCATTCTCAGCTCGTTTTCACACTCCGCACATGTTCGCGGTGGCAAAATCGAATGCAGCCGGCCTGAATCGGTATTGGGGAGGCGAGTTCGGTGGGCTTATTCGACCGGTTCCGCAACCGCCGTCCCGGCACCGGGCGGCGCGCCACGGCCGCGGACACCGACCACCTCCGGAACTGGACGGCGCAGCGCCGCGGCGTCGAGGGCTACCTCGAACCGCAGACGTTGGTCACCGAGACGACGCTGCTGCTCATCGCCCACGACGGGGAATGGACGCGTCGGCGGATCGAGTCGCCTTCGGCGGCCGGGCGCTTCACCAGTCGGCTCGGCATCCCGCTCTACGAAGTCGCCAAGGTCGGATATCCGCAACGAATGCGCGATTACCAGGCCCGGCAGCGCATTCTCCGCAGGCGCGCGCAGCGCGCCGCCGACGAACGGCCGTGAACGCGCGAGTCGCGGTTTTCGCGGATTCGCTGCGCGCACGGCCGCGGGTGAGGGCTGAATCGATTCGTCGGTGAATCAGTTCGCGACGCGCGTCGTCGGCGTGCACCGCACCGGGAACGTCACGGACTTGGCGATGTAGCAGAGCTCGTGGGCGCGCTCGTGCAGCGCTTCGGCGACGTCGACGGTCGCCAGGTCGCAGACGGTGACCTCCGGTGCCAGCTCGATGGCCTCGAACTGACCGGTGCCGTCGGAGTTCTCGGTCAGGATGCCGCGAGCGTGGTCGTGGTAGCCGGTGACGACGACGCCGGAGTCGGCCGCGAGGTGCAGGAACCAGAGCATGTGGCACTGCGACAGCGATGCGACCAGGAGTTCCTCCGGGTTGTAGCGGTCCGCGTCACCCAGGAACACCGGGTCGGCGGAGGCGTCGATGGAATCCTTGCCGACGGCTCGCACCTCGTGGGTGCGCTCGTAGCTGTGGTAGGAGCTGGTGCCCTGGCCGGTGTTGCCGGTCCACACCACGTCGACCTGATAGCCGTGCCTGGCCGCGGTCAGCGTGGCC
>JALZDI010000362.1 GCA_030862655.1 Actinomycetota bacterium
TCGTGCTGCGCGGCCGGGTCGTGCGCTGACGCGATTGGAGCGCACGGCGGGGCGTCTGGCACAATAGGCGCGACTTCGACCGCCGCGGACCCTCTCACCGCGGCGGGCCGGATCCGCCGAGCAGCCGCGCCCGCGTCCCCACCCGGAGCGCAGCGCTCACCACATCACACGTTAGGGAGACACCACACCCGTGGCCGTCAGGATTCGTCTGAAGCGTATGGGCAAGGTCCGTACGCCGTTCTACCGCATCGTCGTCTGCGACTCGCGCACCAAGCGCGACGGTCGGGTGATCGAGGAGATCGGCACCTACAACCCCAAGACCGAGCCATCGACGATCCACGTCGACTCCGAGCGCGCCCGGCACTGGCTCGGCGTCGGCGCGCAGCCGTCCACGCCGGTGGCCGCGATCCTCAAGCTCACCGGTGACTGGCAGCAGGCCCGGGGCGAGGCGGCCGAGTCCACGCTGAGGGCCGCCGAGCCCAAGCGCGACAAGACCGAGATCTTCAACGAGGCGCTCAAGGAGTCGCACGGCGAGGCCAAGGCCGAGGCCGTGACCAAGAAGACGGCCAAGCCCGAGAAGGCCGAGAAGGCGGAGAAGGCGGAGAAGAAGGCCGACGAGGCCAAGTCCGACGAGGCCCCGACCGTGCAGCGCGCCGACAAGGCGCACGCCGAGGCGGCCTCGGGCGAGGGCGAGTCGGCGGAGTCGTCCGAGTCGGCGGAGTCGTCCGAGCAGGCCAAGAGCGACGAGGCTTGAGCCGGTGCTGAGCGAGGCGCTCGAACACCTCGTGCGCGGCATCGTCACGCATCCCGACGACGTGTCCGTGCGCTCCCGCGAGACCCGTCGCGGCAGGCTGCTCGAGGTGCGCGTGAACCCCGACGACCTCGGCAAGGTGATCGGGCGTGCCGGCCGCACCGCGACCGCGGTCCGCACCGTGGTCGGGGCGCTGGCCGGCAAGGGCGGTGCCCGGGTCGACTTCGTCGACGTCGACCGGCGGCCCTGACGCCCGTCGTGGACGTGGTGATCGGCCGCGTCGGGCGCGCGCACGGCGTGCGCGGTGAGGTCGTGGTCGACGTGCGCACCGACGAGCCGGCCGAGCGGTTCGCGGTCGGCGCCCGGCTCAGGACCGACCCGGTCGCCGCGGGCCCGCTCACCGTGGCCGCCGCCCGTCCGCACCACGGCCGGCTGCTGCTGCGCTTCACCGAGGTGTCCGACCGCACGAGCGCCGAGGGCCTGCGCGGCGTGCTGCTGACGGCCGAGGTCCCTGTCGGAGACGAGCCGGCGGGGACCGACGAGTTCTACGACCACCAGCTCGTCGGGCTGCGGGTGCGCGACCAGCGGGGGAGCGCGGTCGGTGAGGTCGCCGACGTGGTGCACAACCCCGGCCACGACCTGCTCGTCGTCCGCCGCAGCGACGGCGGGGAGGCGCTGGTGCCGTTCGTGGCGGAGCTGGTGACCGAGGTGGACCTCGAGGGCGGCGCGCTGACCGTGGACGACCGGCCGGGCCTGCTCGACCCCGGGCAGATGGCGTAGGGGAGGCGCGGTGCGCATCGACCTGGTGTCGATCTTCCCCGACTACTTCTCGGTCCTCGACCTCTCCCTGGCCGGGCGGGCGCGTGCGGCGGGGCTGCTGGACGTGCGCACCCACGACCTGCGCGACTGGACCCACGACCGGCACCGCACCGTCGACGACACGCCGTACGGCGGGGGCGCGGGCATGGTGATGAAACCCGAGCCGTGGGGCGAGGCGCTGGACGACCTCGCACCCGCCGCCGACCCGCCGCCGCGGCTGCTGGTCACCACGCCGTCCGGACGGCGGTTCGACCAGGCGATGGCCGAGGAGCTGGCCACGGAGCCGTGGCTGGTGGTGGCCTGCGGGCGCTACGAGGGCATCGACCAGCGCGTCGTCGACGACGCCGCCGAGCGGATGCCGGTCGACGAGGTCAGCATCGGCGACTACGTGCTCAACGGGGGCGAGGCGGCCGCGCTGGTGGTCGTCGAGGCCGTGGTGCGGCTGCTGCCCGGCTTCATGGGCAACCCCGAGTCGCTGCGGGAGGAGTCGCACGCCACCGGCAGCGGCGGGAGGTTGCTGGAGTACCCCGTCTACACCAAGCCGCCGGTGTGGCGGGGGCGCACCGTGCCCGACGTCCTGCTGTCGGGGCACCACCAGAAGGTGGCCCGGTGGCGCCGCGACGAGGCGATCCGCCGCACGGCACAGCGCCGCCCGGACCTGATCGCGGCACAGGACCCCGCGTCGTGGGACCGCCACGACCGCGAGGTGATGGAGGAGCGGGACCGGCCGATTTAGCGACCCGACACCCGCTGTGGCAGACTTGACGCTCGGCGTTGCGCGTCGCGGGCTCGTCCACGGCCCACGGTGTTCCTGCCATGGGGGGAGCATCGGCACACGCGGGGCGACCCCGGTCAGACCACCTGCAAAAGACCACCCGACATCCGTGGGTGACCCATGGCACCGGCGAGGAGCGAACTCTCATGGCCAACGCAATCGACGCTCTGGACGCGGCGACCGCCCGCGACGACATCCCGGAGTTCCGTCCCGGTGACACCGTCAAGGTGCACGTGAAGGTCGTGGAGGGCAACCGCTCCCGCATCCAGGTCTTCCAGGGTGTCTGCATCCGGCAGCAGGGCTCGGGCATCCGGCGTACCTTCACGGTCCGTAAGGTCAGCTTCGGCGTCGGTGTGGAGCGCACCTTCCCGCTGCACACGCCGATCTTCGACAAGATCGAGGTCGTGTCCCGCGGCGACGTGCGCCGCGCGAAGCTCTACTACCTGCGCAACCTGCGCGGCAAGGCCGCCAAGATCAAGGAGCGTCGCGAGCCGACCACGGGCAAGTGAGCGGGTTAGGCTCACTGCGTGGCTGAGTCCCGCGA
>JALZDI010000363.1 GCA_030862655.1 Actinomycetota bacterium
CGGCCGGCTTGCCGAATGACACACGACCCGGGTGACGGCTACGTATTCTGGACGCGCCCTCCACAGACTTGGATGCCACCTTGGCCACGCTTCCCCCTCCCGCGATCGGCCGGCCCGCCGGCGGACGCGCACGCCTGTCGGCTGCGCTGGTCGCCGTACTCGCGGCCGCGTTGACCACGACCACCACCGAAGACACGGCCGGGGCGGCCACCTCGGCCGACGACCGGGTGCGGCGCGTGGTCGCGATCTCGGTCGACGGTCTCGCCGCCTCGGCCGTCCGCGACCTCGGCCGCGCCGGCACGCCCGCCCTGCACCGGATGATCGCCGACGGGGTCTCGACGCTGAACGCCCGCACGCTGCGCGAGTCCACGTCGACGCTGCCCAACCACACCGGCATGCTCACCGGGCGGCGGGTGCGGGTCTCCGCCGGCGGGCACGGCGTCTACTTCAACGGCGACAACGGCGGCACCGTGCACGGCGCCGCGGGTGAGTACGTCGCCAGCGTGTTCGCCACCGTGCACGACCACGACGGCCGGACCGCGTTCTACTCCGGCAAGAGCAAGTTCCACTTCCTCGACCGCTCGTGGGACGTCGACCACGGCAGGCCCGACGCGGCCGGCGTGGACCAGGGGACCGACAAGATCGACCGCTACGTCTACACCGAGGACACCGACCGGCTGGTCACCCGGATGCTTGGGCAGCTGCGGCGCAACCCGGCCACGTTCACGTTCCTGCACCTGCGCCTGCCCGACGCCGCCGGTCACCGCTACGGCTACCTCGGCCGCCGCTACCTGCGTGCCGTCCGGCGCACCGACGCGCTCGTCGGCCGGGTGCTCACCACGATCAGCCGCGGGCCGGCGCTGCGCCGGCACACCGTCGTCGTGCTGACCGCCGACCACGGCGGCCACGCCGGCGCCGGCAGCCGCAGCCACAGCGACCCGACCCGGCTGGGTCACTACCGCATCCCCTTCCTGGTCTGGGGCGCTTCGGTGGCCCGCGGCGTCGACCTCTACGACCGCAACCACGACCGGCGCCGCCCCGGGACCCGCCGCACCACCTACGCGGGCCGGCAGCCGGTGCGTAACGCCGAGGTGGCCAACCTGGTGACCGACCTTCTCGACCTGCCCGTCGTACCGGGCAGCCAGCTGAACGCCGGGCGCACCCTGGACGTGACCCCGCGCTGAGCCGAGGCCGATGTGTGACCGAGGCCACGGGAAGAGGCGGTGTCCCGCATGCGTTGACGCGGATACGCTGAGCCAGCACCTGCTGCCAAGCCGTCCACCGTCCGGTACCCCGTATGCCGGGGACTGGAACGAAAGGCAACGCACCATGGCCCGAATCGGGGTTGTCGGCGCCGGTCGTGTCGGCGCCGTCCTGGCCGCCGCGCTGCGCGGCGCCGGTCACGAGATCGTCGCGGTCGCGGGCGAGTCGGACGCCTCCCGCACCCGTATCGAGACGCTGCTGCCGGGTGTCCCGGTGCGCAAGCCGTCGGCGGTCGCGCGGGCGGCCGACGTACTCCTGCTCACCGTGCCCGACGACGCGCTCAGCAACGTCGCGACGATGCTCAGCGCCGCCGGCGCGATCCACGCCGGGCAGTACGTCGTGCACACCAGCGGCCGGCACGGCACCGACGTGCTGCTGCCCGCCGCAGAGCGCGGCGCGGACATCGCCGCGATGCACCCCGCGATGACCTTCACCGGCACCGACCTCGACCTGCCCCGCGTGCCCGAGGCGATGTTCGGGTGCACCGGCGGCGACGACGTCCGTCCGCTGGTCGAGCGGCTGGTCCGCGACCTCGGCGGGCGCCCCGTCTGGGTCGAGGAGGAGCAGCGGGTGCTCTACCACGCCGCGCTGGCGCACGGCGCCAACCACCTGGTGACCCTGGTCAACCAGGCCGCCGACCTGCTGCGTACGACGGGCGTGGCCGAGCCAGCGTCGGTCCTGCGGCCGCTGCTGGAGGCCGCCCTGGACAACGCGCTCGACTACGGCGACGCGGCGCTGACCGGGCCGATCGTGCGCGGTGACGTGGAGACCGTGCGTGCGCACCTGCGGACTCTGGCCGGCGCCTCGACTGAGACGACGCTGGAGTCCTACGTGGCGATGGGGCGGGCGACCGCCAACCACGCGGTGCTCGACGGCAGGCTGCAGCCGCAGCGCGCGGCGGCCGTCGTGGAGGCGCTCAACGACGCCTGGGCCCGGACCCCCCGATGACCGCCGCGCGTACGCCGGACGCGGCGGGGCCGCTGGTGGTCCGCACCCGCGAGGAGCTGGCGAGCGCGCTCAAGGGCTACCGCGCCGCGGAGCAGGGGGTGGTGCTGGTGCCCACGATGGGCGCGCTGCACGACGGGCACGCCGCGCTGCTGCGCGAGGGCCGCGGCCGCGGGGAGGCGCTGGTCGCGTCGGTGTTCGTCAACCCCGCCCAGTTCGGCCCCGGCGAGGACTTCGACCGCTACCCGCGTACGTTCGACGCCGACCTGCAGATGTGCGCGCGCGAGGGCGTCGACGTGGTGTTCGCGCCCGGCGTCGAGGAGGTCTACCCCGGCGGCGAGCCGCAGGTGAGCCTCGACCCCGGACCGCTGGCCGACGAGCTCGAGGGGGCCGTGCGCCCCGGTCACTTCCGCGGCGTGCTGGTCGTGGTCGCCAAGCTGTTCGGGCTGGTGCGGCCCGACGTGGCGGTCTTCGGGCAGAAGGACTACCAGCAGCTGGTGGTGATCCGGCAGATGGTGTGCGACCTGGCCATGGGGGTGGAGGTCGTCGGTGTCCCGACCGTGCGCGAGGGCGACGGGCTGGCGCTGTCCTCGCGCAACCGCTACCTGTCGGCCGCGGACCGGCAGACCGCGCTCGCGCTGTCGCGCTCGCTGCGTGCCGGCGCCGACGCCGCG
>JALZDI010000364.1 GCA_030862655.1 Actinomycetota bacterium
AGTCGTCGGCGATGCGGTCCCAGTCGCGGCGGTTGGCGCGGACGGTCTCCTCGGCGGAGACGGCGGCGTGCCGGTAGGCGTCGTTCACCCGTCGCAGCCTAGGGCCGCGACGCCCCGCGGGCTGCCACCCGCCCGGCGTGGTGTGAGAATCGCACCCATGGCCAAGGTCGGAAGCCTGCGTTGGGTGCACGTCTTCGTCGACGTGCCGGACGACGTGGCGGAGCAGACGCGAGAGTTCTGGTCGCGCGCGCTGTGCTGGCCGACGGGCGAACCCTGGGAGCAGCACCCGGAGTACACCTCGCTGCGACCGCCCGAGGGCGACTCCTACGTGCACGTGCAGGTGATCGGCGACGACGCCCGCATCCACCTCGACCTCGTCGTCGACGACCTCGACGAGGCACGCGCGCGGGTCGTCGCGCTCGGCTCGACGGCGGGTACGCGCGCCGAGCGCTGGCAGGTGATGCGCTCGCCCGGCGGCCTGCCGTTCTGCCTGTGCCTGCACCCGGCCGGCGGAATCCGCCCGCCAGGCACCGCGCACGAGGGCGGCCACCGCAGCAGGCTGGCGCAGGTGTGCATCGACGCTCCGGCCCCGCTGTTCGACCGCGAGCTGGAGTTCTGGCGGCAGGTCACCGGCTGGCAGACCTCACGGTCCGGCCGTCCGGAGTTCACCGACCTCGTCGGCCCCGAGGATGCGACCCTGCAGCTGCTGCTGCAGCGGCTCGACGACCACGACCCCGGTACGACGGTCCGCGCGCACATCGACCTCGGGTCCGACGACCGCGACGCCGAGGCCGAGCGGCTGGTCGGGATCGGCGCGCACTACGTCGAGAGGTTCGACGGCTGGATCGTGCTTCGCGATGCGGCGGGCCTGGACTTCTGCGTCACCGGCAAGTCGCCGGAATGACCGACCAGGCCGACACCGCGGCCGCGGACGCGCTGGAGGCCCTCGGCGCGCACGCGGTGCCGCTGGAGGGCGGCTTCAGCGGGGAGACGTTCCTGGTGGGCGCGGCGGGAGAGCAGGCCGTGCTGCGGCTCTACGTCCGGCAGCCCGACCGTGCCGCCGTCGACGCTGCGCTGCTGCACCTGGTCCGGGGTCTGGTGCCGGTGCCGCGCGTGCTCGACCTGCGCACCCCGCAGATGGGCGCCGACTCCGGCGGCCCGGCGTACCTGCTGACCGAGATGCTGCCCGGCGAGCGGCTGGAGACCGTCCTGCCGCACGCTGACGCGGGCCTGAGAGCTCGGCTGGGCCGCACCGTCGCTGACGTGCTGGCCCGGCTCAACGGCATCCCGTTCCGGCGCGCCGGCGCCTTCTCGGAGGCCACGCTGGCCGTGACCGACCACCCGGACGTGCCCGCGAGCCTGGTCGACTGGCTGCACCAACACTTCGACGACAAGGACGACTCACCCCTCGCCGGCTGGCCGGCCGCCGACCGCGACGGCCTCATGCAGATCGCCGACCACGCCGAGAACGTCCTCGCAGACACCGACCGGTGGTGCCTGGCCCACAGCGACTTCAACGCCAAGAACCTGCTGGTCGACCCGGAGAGCGGCGAGGTGACCGGCCTGGTCGACTGGGAGCACGCGCACGCCGGCACGCCGTACACCGACCTCGGCAACGTCCTGCGCGAGCAGCGCGCCCCCGACCTCGTCGACCCGCTGCTGGAGCGGTTCGTCGACCGGGCCCCGGACATGCCCGTCGACCTGCTCGAACACGCCCGTGCCGCGGACCTGTGGGCCCTGGTCGGGTTGGCCTCCCGGGCCGGGGCGCACGCGCCGGCCGACCGGGCCCACGACCTGCTGCGCGCGATCGCCCGCACGCAGGACCTGCACGCCTGGCCGGCCCGAGTGGCTTGACAGCAGCCCGCGTTGCGGCCTATCGCGCGCGGCCCGTAGACTGGCGGGTGCGCTGTGGGCCTGCGCGAGCTCGGACGGAGCAGGCTCGTGCTCGCAATCTGTCGCCAGTCGGCACACCGCGATCCCATGGTCCCCACGCATGCCAGGACGACATCTATCCATCCATCCATCGGAGCACCTACTACATGACGAGCAGCACTGAAGCACCTCCTACGGCGATCCAGGAGACCCCGCAGGTAGCGGTCAACGACATCGGGTCGGAGGAGGACTTCCTCGCCGCGATCGACCAGACCATCAAGTACTTCAACGACGGTGACATTGTCGCGGGCACCATCGTGAAGGTCGACCGGGACGAGGTCCTGCTCGACATCGGCTACAAGACCGAGGGCGTCATCCCCTCGCGCGAGCTGTCGATCAAGCACGACGTCGACCCCCACGAGGTGGTGTCCGTCGGCGACAAGGTCGAGGCCCTGGTGCTCCAGAAGGAGGACAAGGAAGGCCGGCTGATCCTGTCCAAGAAGCGCGCCCAGTACGAGCGCGCCTGGGGCACGATCGAGACCATCAAGGAGGAGGAGGGTGTCGTCACCGGCACCGTCATCGAGGTCGTCAAGGGCGGCCTGATCCTCGACATCGGTCTGCGCGGCTTCCTGCCCGCCTCGCTGGTCGAGATGCGGCGCGTACGCGACCTGCAGCCCTACGTCGGGCGCGAGCTCGAGGCCAAGATCATCGAGCTCGACAAGAACCGCAACAACGTCGTGCTGTCCCGCCGCGCCTGGCTGGAGCAGACCCAGAGCGAGGTCCGGCAGAACTTCCTCACCCAGCTGCAGAAGGGCCAGATCCGCAAGGGCGTCGTGTCCAGCATCGTCAACTTCGGTGCGTTCGTGGACCTCGGCGGTGTCGACGGCCTGGTGCACGTCTCCGAGCTGTCCTGGAAGCACATCGACCACCCCAGCGAGGTCGTGCAGGTCGGCGACGAGGTCACCGTCGAGGTGCTCGACGTCGACATGGACCGCGAGCGGGTG
>JALZDI010000365.1 GCA_030862655.1 Actinomycetota bacterium
CCCGGCGGCCGTTGTCGGTGCGCGCCCGGCTGCGCCGCCCGGTCTCTCCCTCACCGGTACCGCGGACGGTGAACAGCCTCGCGCGGTACGGCGTGCCGGCCGGGTCGAGGCTGGTCCGTCCTGCGCCTGCGTCCTGCGACGGCTCCGGCCGTGCCGGCGCGTCGCAGCCGCCCGACGGGTCCTGCCCGTCGTCGGCCGGTCCGGGGTCCTGACCGCCTCCCGGTGGTGGGTCCGGGGGCAGGTCCGGGTCGTCGTCCCCGAGGACCTCGTCGAGCCGGTCCTCGTCGAGGCCAGGGGCGTCGAAGGGGTTGCGCCGACGCCGGTGCGGCAGAGACAGCCGCGCCGCTGCCCGTATGTCCTCGTCGGTCACGCGTGACCGCTCGTGCCAGGCCGCATGGGCCGCCGCGGCGCGCGCGGTGACGATATCCGCGCGCATCCCGTCCACGTCGAAGGCGGCGCATACCTCGGCGATCTTCAGCAGTGCCGCGTCGGTCAGCTCGACCTGGTCGACCAGCTTCTGCGCGGCAAGGATCCGGTCGGTCAGGGCGCGCTCGGCCTCGGCGTAGGAGGCGACGAAGCCGGCCGGGTCGGCGTCGTGGGCCATCCGGCGCCGCACCACCTCGGCCCGGACCGCGGGGTCGCGCGGCGCGGCAACCTCCACGGTCAGACCGAAACGGTCCAGCAGCTGCGGGCGCAGCTCGCCCTCCTCGGGGTTCATCGTGCCGACCAGCACGAACCGGGCGGCATGCTCGAGGGAGACGCCGTCACGCTCGACGGTCGAGCGGCCCATCGCGGCAGCGTCGAGGAGGAGGTCGACGAGGTGGTCGTGCAGCAGGTTGACCTCGTCGACGTACAGGATCCCGCGGTGGGCGCGGGCGAGCAGTCCCGGCTCGTACTCGGCGCGGCCCTCGGACAGGGCCCGCTCCAGGTGCAGCGACCCGAGCACGCGGTCCTCGGTGGCCCCGACCGGAAGCTCCACCAGCCGCACCGGTCGCATCTGCGTCGGCGCATCGGGGGAGAACGGCCCGTCGGGGGACGGGGTCGGGTCACCCGGGTCACTGGAGAACCGGTCGCCGGCGACGACCTCGATCGGCGGCAGCACAGTCGCGAGGGCGCGCACGATCGTGGACTTCGCCGTGCCCTTCTCTCCGCGCACGAGCACGCCGCCGACCTCGGGCGAGATGGTGGTCAGGATCAGGGCCAGGGCCATGTCGCCGGAGCCGACGACGGCGCTGAACGGGTACTGCTGTGGCATGGGGGCTCCCGCACGTCAGCCATCGGATGTCTGCGGCGCGAGGCCGGTCTTCGGACTTCCCAGGTCCCCGGATGGGGCCTGGGTCACCGCAGCGGGCCCTGTGCCGGACTTTCACCGGCTTCCCAGATTCTCCCGTCGGCCAGGTCGTCTCGACCCTGACCTCGGGGCACCTCGTGCCTTGCGCCGTCACGATAACCTCGCGCCGTGTTCACCCCTTCGGCCGCCCGTGTCAGCGTCGTCGGCGTCGGTGCCGACGGGTGGGCCGGCGTACCCGGTCGTCTGCGCGAGACCGTGCTGTCGGCCGAGGTGCTGCTGGGCGGGCGCCGTCACCTCGCGCTGGTACCGGACGTACCCGGCCAGCTGAGGCAGTCGTGGCCGTCACCGCTGCGCGAGGGCCTCCCCGCCCTCCTCCGCGAGCACGCGGGCCGCCGGGTCGTCGCCCTCGCGTCCGGCGACCCCCTCGTGTCCGGCATCGGCGCCACCCTCGTGGAGGTCCTCGGCGCCGCCGCTGTCGAGATCGAGCCGGCCGTGTCGTCGGTGGCACTGGCCCGCGCCCGCATGGGGTGGCCGGCGGAGACGGTGGAGGTGGTCTCGCTGGTGGGCCGGGACCCGGCGCACGTCCTGCGGACCCTCGCGCCCGGCCGCCGGCTCCTGGTGCTGTCCTCCGACGAGCACACCCCCGCCGCGGTCGCCGGGCTGCTGCGCGAGCAGGGGTACGGCCGGTCGCGGATGACGGTGCTGGGCGACCTTGGCTCGAGCGCCGAGTCCCGTGTCGACGGGTCGGCCGGCACCTGGTCCTCCGACGCCCCGCCCCTCAACGTGGTGGCGCTCGGCCTCGAGGGTCCGCTCGTCGGCGCAGCGGCCGGAGGCCTCCCGGACACGTGCTTCGAGCACGACGGCCAGCTGACCAAGCGCGACGCCCGCCTCAGTGCGCTGGCACGGTTGGCGCCGCAGCCGGGACAAGTGCTGTGGGACGTCGGCGCCGGCGCCGGGTCGGTCGGCATCGAGTGGGCCCGCGCCCATCCGACCTGCCGCGCCCTCGCCGTCGAGGCCGACGTGGAACGCGCAGCGCGCATCCGCCGGAACGCGACGTCGCTCGGTGTCCCGACGCTGCAGGTCGTGCACGGTCAGGCGCCCGAGGCCCTCGCCTCGCTGCCGGCTCCCGACGCGGTGTTCGTGGGCGGTGGAGCAACCGGTCCCGGGACGGTCGACACCTGCCTGCGCGCGCTGGGACCGGGAGGCCGCCTCGTCGTGCACGGCGTCACCCTGGAGACCGAGACCGTGCTCGCCCGGTGCTATGCCGAGCACGGCGGTGAGCTCACCCGGCTCTCGGTCCAGCACGCCGAGCCGCTCGGCGGCTTCACCGGATGGAGCCCGGCCCGCGCCGTGACCCAGTGGTCACTCGTCCGGGAGCCCGGATGACCGTGCACTTCGTGGGGGCCGGTCCCGGCGCTGCCGACCTGCTCACCCTGCGCGCCGCGTCGCTGCTGGCCGCCGCCGACGTCGTGCTGTATCCCGGCACCTATCTCGACGAGGAGGTTCTCGGTCACTGTCGTGCCGCGGCGAGTCTGGTCGATACCCAGGGTCTGGACCTGGACGCGATCGTCGACCA
>JALZDI010000366.1 GCA_030862655.1 Actinomycetota bacterium
GTCCGACCCTGCCTTCGCCCGGGCCTCGACCGGCTCCCCGCACGCGCGGATCACCACGCTGCCGGGCGGACGGCGGGCGATCCGGGTGCTGCAGCCGGTGGTCGCCAGCGCCAGCGGTCGCAACGTGGGCGTCCTCGAGCTCTTCCTGCCCTTCGACGCCGTGGCCGCCGACGTGGAGGCCGCCACCGAGCGGACGTACTGGCGGCTGGGCGCGGGCCTGCCCCTGCTGTACCTCATCCTCGGCGGCATCTCCTGGTCGACCAGCCGGCGGCTCCGCCGGCACGCGGCCCGCAGCGAGTACGAGTCGCTGCACGACCCGCTGACCGGCCTGGCCAACCGCAAGCTGTTCGAGCGCCGGCTCGAGGAGTGCACCCGCCGGCAGGGCGGCACCGCGGTCGTGCTGATCGACCTCGATCACTTCAAGCGCGTCAACGACACCCTCGGGCACCGCGGTGGCGACCAGCTGTTGTGCGAGGTCGCGCGGCGCCTCACCGACGGCGTGCGCGAGCAGGACACCGTGGCCCGGCTGGGCGGTGACGAGTTCGGCCTGCTGCTGCCGGGCGCCACCGAACCGGACGCGGTGCACGAGGCGCTCGCACGGGTCCGGGCCGGGCTGGGCGCCGAGCTGGTGATCGACGGTGTGCCGCTGACCATGGACGCCAGCTTCGGCGTCGCCTTCCACCCGCGCGACGCCGCGGACGTGGAGGCGCTGCTGCACTGCGCGGACGCCGCGATGTACCACGGCAAGCGCGGCACGCAGGGCACGGTCGTCTACGACCCGTCGATCGCGGTGTCGCCCTCGAACCACCTCTCCATCCAGGGCGACATGCGCCGGGCCATCGACCAGGGTGAGCTGCGACTGCACTACCAGCCCGTGGTCGACGTGGCCACCGACCGCACCACGCGGGTCGAGGCGCTGCTGCGCTGGCAGCACCCCGACCGCGGTCTGCTGAGCCCGGGTGCCTTCCTCGCCGCCGTCGAGCAGACCAGCCTGATCGAGCCGATGACTCGGTGGGTGCTGGCCCGAGCCCTGCGCGACTGCGCGCGCTGGACCGCCGAGGGCCGGGACTGGGACGTCGCGGTCAACGTCTCGGCCCGCAACCTGGACGCGCCCGGCTTCACCGACACCGTCCTGGGGCTGCTGGACGAGAGCGGCGTGCGGCCGGGCCGGCTGCACCTGGAGGTCACCGAGACCGCACTGGCCGTCGACCACGAGGCGGTCGGGATCACCCTCGGCCGGCTGGCCCGGCACGGCATCGGCTGTGCCCTGGACGACTTCGGCGTCGGCTACGCCAGCCTCGCGCACCTGCGCTCGCTGGCCCTGTCGGAGGTCAAGGTGGACCGGGCTTTCGTCGCCGGCCTGGACACCAGCGACCAGGACCGCGAGGTGGTGCGCTCGCTGATCCAGCTCGCGCACGGCCTCGGCCTGCGGGTGACGGCCGAGGGCGTCGAGAGCGCGGTCACCGCGGCCTGGCTGCGTCGGGCCGGCTGTGACAGCGCCCAGGGCTACCACTACGCGCGGCCGCGCCCGTGGGGCGACCTCGCGGTCGACGACCGGGCCGTGGCCTACGCGGGCTCGGCCGTCCTCGGGGAGGCAAGGTCATGACAGGTACGACGACGCGGACGGTGCCGCGCCGGTGGTGGCGCTGGACGGGGGCGGTGACCGCACTCGCAGCGCTCGGGATGACCGCCTCCGGCTGCACGGGGCAGGCGGCGGAGCCGACCGGCTCCGGCGTCGACGCGGCCCTGCACGCCCGACTCCCCCACGACGTCCGTGACGCCGGCATCCTGACGGTCGCCACCGACGGGTCCTACCCGCCGGCCAGCTTCTTCGGTGCGGACGGGCGGACCGTGGTCGGCTTCGAGCCGGACCTGGCCGAGGCGCTGGGCGCCCTGCTCGGCGTACGCGTGCGGTTCGTGGTCACCGACTTCACCGACACCCTGGACGACGTGCAGGCCGGGCGCACCGACGTCGTGATCAGCGCGATGACCGACACCGCCGAGCGCGAACGACAGGCCGACTTCGTCAACTACTTCAGCGCGGGCACCGCGATCCTGGTGCAGCGGGGCAACCCGCACGGGATCGCCGGCCTCGGCGACCTGTGCGGCCGGGTGGTCGCGGTGGAGCGCGGCACCGTGCAGGTCGGCCTGCTGCAGCGCAGCCAGCGGCGCTGCAGCGACCGGCCGATCCAGGTGCGCACCCACCCGACCAACGACGACGCGCTGGTCGAGCTGCGGACCGGGCGGGCCGACGCGGTCCTCAACGACTACCCGCCGGCCGTTTGGCTGACCGCCCAGCCGTCAACCCGGGCGCACTACCAGCTCGCGTCTGACACGCAGTACGAGCCCGGGCTGTACGGCATCGCGGTCGCCAAGGACCGCACGCGGCTGCGGCGTGCGCTCACGGCGGCGCTGCGCCGGCTGGTCTCGTCCGGCGAGTACGTCCGCATCCTGCGGGAGTGGGACGTCGCCGACGGGGCGGTGCGCGAGGTCACGGTCAACCTCGGCTGAGCAGCCGGCGCTCGCGGCCGGGCTTCGGTCAGCCGAGGTGCTCGCGCAGGAAGACGACCTGCTCGTCGACGACCTTGTCGAACCACGGGTCGAAGTAGGGCTCGAAGTGGCCGGTCGCCAGCCCCGTGTACCGGCCTCGGGGCGCGCGGTTGACCAGGCGGCGCGCGGCCGCGGCCGGGGTCAGGTCGTCGTGCTCGCCGGCCTGCACCAGCAGCGGGCAGCGCACCTTCGCCGCGTGCCGGACCGGGCGGTACAGCGGGACCGCGAGCCCGATGCGGGCCGCCACCGTCTCGTCGGCGTCCACGCCGGCGAACAGCCGGCGGTAGCCGTCGACGGCGTCGGGGG
>JALZDI010000367.1 GCA_030862655.1 Actinomycetota bacterium
ACCATCGTGTTGACCGTGCTCTTCAGCTCCAGGATCTCCCCGCGCGCGTCCACGGTGATCTTCTGCGACAGGTCGCCCTTGGCGACCGCGGTGGTGACCTGGGCGATGTTGCGCACCTGGCTGGTCAGGTTGCCGGCCATGCCGTTGACCGAGTCGGTCAGCTCCTTCCACCGGCCCGACACCCCGGCGACCTCGGCCTGGCCGCCCAGCCGGCCCTCGGTTCCCACCTCCTTGGACACCCGGGTCACCTCGTCGGCGAACGACGACAGGGTGTCCACCATCGTGTTGACCGTGCTCTTCAGCTCCAGGATCTCCCCGCGCGCGTCCACCGTGATCTTCTGCGACAGGTCGCCCCGGGCGACCGCGGTGGTCACCTGGGCGATGTTGCGCACCTGGCTGGTCAGGTTGCCGGCCAGTGCGTTGACCGAGTCGGTCAGGTCCTTCCAGCTGCCGGAGGCGCCGCGGACGTGCGCCTGGCTGCCGAGCCGGCCCTCGGTGCCGACCTCGCGGGCGACCCGGGTCACCTCGGCGGCGAACGTCGACAGCTGGCTGACCATCTTGTTGACGTTGCGCACCATCCGCAGGTACTCACCGCGGACCGGCTGCCCGTCGATCTCCAGGTCGAGGGTCTGCGACAGGTCGCCCTGGGCCACCGCGGCGACCACGCGACCGACCTCCACGCTGGGACGCACCAGGTCGTCGACGAGGCTGTTGGCCGCCTCGATGCTGGTCTCCCACTGACCGGTGCCCGGGCCCGGACGCAGCCGCTCGGTGAGGCGGCCCTCCCGGCCGACCACCCGGCGGGCGCGCTCGAGCTCCTTGGCGAGGTGCTCGTTGCGGGCCGCGACCTCGTTGAAGACCGCGGCGGCCTCGGCCAGCGGCCCGCGCACCGGCAGCCGGGTGCTGAAGTCGCCGTCACGGATCGCGGTCAGCGCCTCGGTGAGCTTCGCCAGCGCCGCGGCGTCGGGTGAGAGCTCGGCACCGTTGCCCGCGGCCGGCCCCCGGGTACGGCGGGCCTTGCCGTTGGACGCGGAACCCGCCGCGGTCGCGGCGGTCTTCTTCGTGGTTCTGCCGGTGCTCACGGCCGCGCTGCCGGTCCTGGCCATCCTCCACCCCCTGCAGAAGCGCTCAACGAACGCAGAGCGCAGGACTGTCGCCCCATAGTCTGTCACCATTGAAGGTATCCGGAAGGGGTCTTTCGGCCGAGGTGGTGAAGTCTGATGACGGCCAGCGAGCAGGCCACCCACGAGTTCGCCGCCCAGTCGACCTCCCCGGCGGCCTCCCGGCGCTTCGTCCGGCAGACCCTGCGTGAGTGGGGGGCGCACAGCATCCTCGACGACGCGGTCCTGCTGACCAACGAGCTGGTCACCAACGCCGTGGTGCACGCGGGTACGGCGCTCAGCGTCAGCTGCGCCCTCGGCGCGGGCTATGTGCAGATCGGGGTCTCCGACAGCCATGCCGCGCGGGCGCTGCCCACCGACGTCAGCAACGCCCCGGAGGAGAAGACCTCCGGGCGTGGGCTCTACCTGATCTCCCAGATCGCCGAGGCGTGGGGGGTGGAGTACGACCGCACGGGCAAGCGCGTGTGGTTCCGGCTGCCGCTCACCGACACGCCCGCCCCGCCGGAGATAACCCCGCAACCCACCCATTTCGTCGATCTCGGCGCCGCGGACGCGCCGGTGCGGGTCGCGGTGGTCGAGACCGACCCCGCCGGCAAGGTCGGCCACTGGAGCTTCGAGGCCGAGCAGCTGCTGGGCTGGCCCGAAGCCGAGATGCGGGGGCGGGCGCTGGCCGACCTGGTCGCCTCGATGGCCCCGGGCCCCGAGCACCCGACCCTCGCCGAGGCGCTCGCGCTGCCCCGGTGGCGCGGCGAGTGCGCACTGCGGAGCGCGCACGGCGAGGAGATCACCGTGTTCGTCTCGCAGGTGCACGCCTGCGCCGGCGAGGAGCCGCGGGTGGTGGTGCTGCTGGTGCCGGCCGGGCACCGGGCGGTGCTGCTGCACGAGTCCGGTCCGGTCCCGGAGTCACCCGAGCCGTCTGCAGCGGTGCCCTCCCGACCCGGGCTGCTGCCGCTGGAGTCGTTGCTGGAGCTGGCCGTCGAGCACTCCCGGGACCTGCTCGACGGCGACGTCGCCTACGCGTTGCTGGTCACCGATGACGACCTCGACGTGGAGCTGCGGGCGGCCACGTCGCCCGAGGGCCTCCCGCCCATGGGCAGCCGCTGGCGCAAGCCGCCGACGCTGACCGGTGCCGGCGACGGACTGCCGGAGGCCAACGTCTACGCCGACCTGGCCGAGCATCCGATGCCCGAGCAGTTCCTCGGCGAGGTCGGGATGCACGCACTGACCATGGCGCCGCTGCGGGTGGGCGAACGTGTGATCGGTCGCGTCGGGGTCGCCGCCAGGTCCCCAGGCGTGTTCACCGCCGACGACGCCGCCCGGCTGCAGCACAGCGTCGACCGCTTCAGCCTGGCCATCGAGAGCGCCCGCCTCAACGAGCTGGAACGCGCCCGCCGCGGCCGGCTGAGCTACCTCGCCGAGGCGAGCGACCTGCTGGCCGGCGTACTCGACCCCGACATGGCGGCCGCGCTGACCGCCCAGCTGGTGGTGCCGCGGCTGGCCGACTGGTGCGCGGTTTACCTCTGCGACCAGCGCCGCACCCAGCGGCTGGCCTGCGTCTGGCACGCCCGCGAGGAGGTGCTGGACCCGCTGCGCAGCCTGCTGCTCCGGCTGCCGGCGCCGTCACTGGAGACGTCCGGACACCCCCGGCCGTGGCCCGCGCTACGCGGCCTGGTCGCCGAGGTCACACACGACCTGGCCGAGTCCCAGCTCGTCGACGGTCCCGCGG
>JALZDI010000368.1 GCA_030862655.1 Actinomycetota bacterium
AACCCGCTCGACGACCCGCATGAGCGCCCGCTGTGGGTGCACCTGCCCCCCGGCTACGACGCGGGCCGCGGGTATCCCGCGGTCTACGTCATCCAGGGCTACACCGGGCACGTGGCGATGTGGCGTAACCGGTCGCCGTTCCGGCAGCCGGTGACCGAGCAGTTCGACGCGGTGCTGGCCGATCCGGACGTGCCCGACGCCATCATCGTGTACGTCGATGCGTGGACGGCGTACGGCGGCAGCCAGTTCGTCGACTCACCCGGCACGGGTCGGTACCACTCGTACCTGTGCGACGAGGTCGTGCCGTTCGTGGACGAGCACTACGCCACGCTCGCCCAGCCACAGCACCGCGCGATCATGGGCAAGTCGAGCGGCGGCTTCGGGGCGATGATCACGCCGATGCTGCGGCCCGACCTGTTCGGCGCGCTCGCGACGCACGCCGGGGATGCGCTGTACGAGTACTGCTACATCCCCGAGTTCGCCCAGTCCGTGCGGGCTCTGCGCGACTACGGCGGCGACATCTGGCGCTGGTGGGACGACTTCAGGTCGCGCGTCGCGTTCACGAAGGAGGCCGACCAGAAGCTGGTGATGCTGCTCGGCGTCGCGGCGTGCTTCTCCGCCGACGACGACGGCACCGTGAACCTGCCGTTCGACCCGCACACCGGCCGGCTCCGTGACGACGTCTGGCAGCGCTGGCTGGAGTGGGACCCGGTGCGGATGCTGGAGCGCGCCGAGTACGCCGAGGCGCTGCGGGGCCTGACGGCGGCATGGATCGACGGCGGCACCCGCGACGAGTGGTACCTCGACATCGGTGCCACGGCGTTCCGCGACGGGCTCGCGCGGCTCGGCGTCGCCGACGAGCGCGTCCACTTCGAGCTGTTCGACGCCGGCCACGGTGCGATCGAGTACCGCTACCCGCTCGCCCTGGCCTGGCTTGCCCGGCGGCTGGCGCCCTGACGGACCACGGGACACGAGGGGGCAGCTGTGTCACCCGCGCGATCGCCTCAGCCCCGCTGCGTGACCGCCAGCGAGAACCGCGTGTGCCTCGACCAGATGCCACTGCTGTCAACCGCATGCCCGGCCTCCGGCACCTCCACGACGAGGGCGCTCTCTCGCCCTCTCGCGACCATGCGGCTAGGAGGGTACGACGATCTGCTGCAGCGCCCAGCGGTTGCCGTCCGGGTCCTCGAACCGGACGAACCGTCCCCACGGCTGTTCGTCGACGTCGCTGCACTCGACCCCGCGCTGGCGCAGGTACGCGCAGGCCTCGTCGGCGTCCTCGACGACGATCTGGATGAACTGCGCGGAGCCCACGGGCATCATGTCCAGACCGGTCCCGAAGCAGATCGAGCACGCCGATCCGGGCGGTGTGACCTGCACGAACCGCAGCTCCGGGCTGACGGTATGGTCGAAGTCGACACTCCAGCCGAGGTCCTTACCGTAGAACTCGACCGCCCGGTCGACGTCCTGCACGGGGACCGCCACGAGCTCGATTCTGAAGTCCATCGCTGCCTCCTGTTCCTGGCCCTGCTACCGGGGCGCCTGAAGTAAGCCTAGAAAGGCTTCCGGTCAGGTTTCGTCCTCTTTGGAACCGGTGTACGGAACACAGCCATCACGCCTCGGCACGGGCGTGACCTCGACGGGTGAGGTCACCACGCATGTGGACAACTGGGCGCCGCGGCGCTCGCTCATCCACACGCGTGTACCCGGCTCAGGCGCTCTCCAGGGCGCGGCGGACCCGCTTGTCCGATATCGGGTAGCGCGTGCCGAGCTGCTGGGCGAAGAGGCTCACGCGCAGCTCCTCGATCATCCAGTGCACCTCATCGAGAGCCTCGGGGATCGCCGTGCCGGTGGGCAGCGACTCCATCCGCCGGTCGAGCGCGTCCTCGAGCGCGTGGATCCGTGTCATCCCCTGCAGGTCACGTTGGAGCGAGGTGGGGAGGCGGTCGAGCCGGTGCTCGATCGCGCGCAGGTACCTGACCAGGTCGGGAAGCCGGTCGACCCCTGTGGCGGTGACGAAGCCGGGGTGGACGAGGCCGTCGAGCTGGGCCCGGATGTCGCTGACGGCCGGCTGCAGCGCGCCGGCGTGCGCCTGCTCCAGTCGCTGTCGTACGCCGTGCGCCAGGGCGAGCACGCGGGCGACCTGGCTCACCACGTCGAGCACCGTGTCGTGCAGGTCGGCGCGGACCTTGTCGCGCAGCGCGCTGAACAGCGCCTCCTCCCACACCGGTCCTCCGTTGCGCGCGACGAGGGCGTCGACGGCACAGCTCAGGCAGTCCTCCAGCAACGCCGGGATGCCACCGTGGGGGTTGTTGCTGAGGGCGAGCTTTGCCTCGTTGTCCAGCCGGCCGCGGACCCAGGCCAACGGTGACGGAAGCTGGTGCAGCAGCAGGCGGCGGGTTCCCCGCCACATCGACCGGTGCTGCTGCTCGGCGCTCTCGAGCACCCGCAGCTCCACCGACTCACCGGCGTCGACCAGCGCGGGGAAGCCCACGACCTCGTGCCCGTCCACCGACTCGGCGAACCGGCGCGGCAGCGTGCCACCGGGCCAGTCCCGCAGCCCGGTGCGCTCGATCGCCTTGGCAGCCTGCGACAGCCGCGAGCGGGTCCGCGGCTGCAGGCGCTGCCGCAGCGCCTCCAGGTCCTTGTCGCGGCCGAGGACACGACCGTCGTCATCCTCCACCGCGAACGTCATCCGCAGGTGTGCGGGCACCTCGTGCGGGCGCCACGCCTCCACCGGCACGGGCACGCCGGTCTCGCGGTGCAGCTCACTGCCGAGCGCCTCGACGAGGGACCGGTCCGACGGCGCGATCCGGGCCAGTGCCGCCCTGGCCCGGTCCGGTGC
>JALZDI010000069.1 GCA_030862655.1 Actinomycetota bacterium
CGAGTGGGGCCGGGCACGGCTGCTCCGGCTGAGCGAGCCGGACGGTTCGCGTATCGCGGGCTGCGGCCCGGTGCGCGCGATGCTGCTGCGGCCCTGGCGGCTCGCGGCCGGGGTGTGCTTCGGGTTGGCCTGTGGCACGAAGTGGAGCGCGGTCTTCGTCCTGGCCGCGTTCGGCCTGCTGGTGTGGGCCTGGGACTGCGGCGCGCGCCGCGCGATCGGCGTGCGCCTGCCGGTGTTGAAGGCCACCGCCGTGGACGCGGCCCCCGCGTTCCTCTCCCTGGTCGGCGTCGCGCTGGTGGTCTACGTCGCCAGCTGGGGTGGATGGCTGGCGCACGTGCAGCAGTACGAGCAGAGCTTCGGCTCGGACTGGGGCGCCTACCTGACCACCGACGCCTCGGGTGTCGACGAGGTCGGGCAGTCACTGCGCTCGTTGTGGCAGTACCACGAGGACGTGTGGGGGTTCCACACCGGCGCCGGCCTCGAGGACGCCACCCACCCCTACCAGTCCGACCCCGCGGGATGGCTGGTCATCAACCGGCCGGTCGGTATCGACGCACACACCGACATCAAGCCCGGCGAGCGCGGCTGTGAGGCGCCCGACAAGTGCATCGAGCAGATCCTCGCGATCGGCACACCCGTGCTGTGGTGGGCGGGCGCCGCCGCGTTGGTCGCGGCCGCGGCGTACTGGGTCGGCGGCCGCGACTGGCGCTTCGGGCTCGCCCTGGTCGGCGTACTCGCGTCGTGGCTGCCCTGGCTGCGCTACTCGGACCGGCCGATCTTCTTCTTCTACGCGGTAACGGTCATCCCGTTCACGGTGATCGCGCTGACCCTCGTGCTGGGCAAGATCCTCGGGTCGCCGGGCGCCGGCCGCCGGCGACGGGCCTGGGGCGCGGCGGTGGTGGGCGCCTTCGTGGTGCTGGTCATCGCGAACTTCGCGTTCTTCCACCCCGTGCTCACCGACGGGCTGCTGAGCAACGAGGACTGGCTGGACCGGATGTGGTTCGTCCGCTGGATCTGACCGGGGCACTCGCGCAGTCTCGGCGCGAAGAGGCGGCATCCTTCGCGTCGAGACTGCGCGAATGTCTCAGCGGATGCCGGTCTTGCGCATGATGCGCAGCGACTTGATCGTGATGCCGGCGTGCTTGGCGTACGGCATGCCCTCCGGTGGGCCGAGCACCTGCTTGCGCTGCACCGCGACGTGCTGCACGTCGGTGTACTTCAGCAGCCCGTCGTCGCCGTGCCGCGTGCCCACGCCGGAGTCGCCGACGCCGCCGGCAGGCGTGTCGATGCTGCTGTAGGCGGCCGCCATGCCGTCGTTGACGTTGACCGTGCCGGCACGGATGCGCTCGGCCACCTTGGCCGCCTTCTTCAGGTCACCGCCGTAGACGCTGGCGTTGAGCCCGAACTCGGTGTCGTTGGCCATCGCCACCGCGTGGTCGACGTCGCGGTAGGGGTACAGCGCGACGACGGGGCCGAACGTCTCCTCGGCGAAGCACGTCATGTCGCGGGTGACCCCGGTGAGGACCGTCGGCTCGTAGAACGTCGGCCCGAGGTCGGGCCGGCTGCGGCCGCCGGTGAGGACCTGAGCGCCCTTCGCGCGGGCGTCCTCGACGTGGGCCGCCACCGTGTCGAGCTGGCGCTGGTTGATCAGGCAGCCGACGTCGGGACCGAACTCGTACGACGCTCCGAGCGTGACCGCCTCGGTGGCCTCGACCATGCGGTCGCGGAAGGTGTCGAACATCGCCTCCGGCACGTAGACGCGCTCGATGTGCATACAGATCTGGCCCGCCGCCATGAACGCGTTCTCCACGGTGCCCTTGACCGCGAGGTCGAGGTCGGCGTCGTCGAGCATCACCAGCGGGTTCTTGCCGCCCAGCTCGAGCGAACAGCCGGCGAGCCGGCCCCCGGCCCGCGCGGCGACGTCGGCACCGGTGCGGCTGGAGCCGGTGAACATCACGTAGTCGGTGTTATCGACGACCGCCGGCCCGACGACCGGCCCGTCGCCGACGACGACCTGGAACAGGCCGCGGGGCAGGCCCGCGCGGTAGAGCAGCTCCACGCCGTACAACGGGCTCAGCGCGGTCTGGCTGTCGGGCTTGAGCACCACCCCGTTGCCGGCCATCAGGGCCGGGATCGCGTCGGACAGGCCCAGGCAGAACGGCCCGTTCCACGGCGAGATGAACCCCACCACACCCTTGGGCCGGCGGATCTCCGTCGAGGTCACCGCGAACGGCACCACACCCTTGCGCCGCTTCGGCCGGAGCAGGCGCGGGGCGACCCCGAGGTAGTGGCTGGTGGTCATCGGCGGGTCGCAGACCTCCTCGAAGGCGTTCTTGCGCGACTTGCCGGTCTCGGCCTGGATCACGTCGACGATCTCGGCGTGGTGCTCGAGCACCAGCTCGTGGAACCGCCTGAACACGCGCATCCGCTTGCGCACAGGCGTCGCCGCCCACTGCTGCTGGGCCCGGCGCGCGGCGTCCGCGGCGCGGGCCACGTCCTCGGCGGTCGACTGCGGGATCGCGGCCAGCGGGGCGCCGGTGAAGATCTCGGTGGTCTTGACGGTCCCGCCGGTGGAGGCGGCCACGTGCCGGGTCAGCCGGGAGACGAGGTCGTCGGTGATGCTGGCGGGCAGGGTCACTGCTGCTCCTCCCGGTCGGAGCCGGGCGCGCTCCTGGACACGCGGGCCTCGTACTCCGCGCGCGCCGGCGTGTGCATCGCGTCGGTGAGCATGGTCTCCCCGCCGAGCACGCGGTTGAGCCACTCACCCACCCGCCGGGGGATCAACGGGCCGACGCGCACGTTACGACCCAGCGACTTCGGCACGAAGACGTAGAGCCGGGGCTCCTTGAGCGCCTCCACGATGGCGTCGGCCACCTCGTGCGGTTCGACCGAGCGCACACCCCTGTTCTGCTTGAGCCCCGCGGACAGCTCGGTGTGCACGATCGCGGGGTAGACGCAGGAGACCTCGACGCCGGTGCCCTTGAGCTCCATGTTCATCGACTCGGTGAACCCGGAGACGCCGAACTTGGTGGCCGCGTAGGTGGCGCCGCCCGACACCGGGATCTTGCCGGCCGCCGAGGAGACGTTGACGACGTGGCCGGTGCCGCGCGGCTTCATCCGGCGTACGGCCTCCTTGGTTCCGTGGATGACGGCCGCGAGGTTGATGGCGATCTGGGCCGCGGTCGTGCGGTCGGACTCATCCTCGAGGCGCGCGAGCGGCATGATCCCGGCGTTGTTCACGAGCGCGTAGAGGGGTCCGAGCTCACGCTCGACCTGGTCGAGGAAGGCGGTGAAGGCCGCGCGGTCGCTGACGTCGAGCGGCAGCGCGATCGCGTTCGGCTCCAGCGCCGCGGCCGTCTCCTTGGCCACGGCCACGTCAAGGTCACCGATGGCCACCTTCGCGCCCTCACGCACCAGGGACGCTGCGGTCGCGGCACCGATCCCTCGGCCGCCTCCGGTGACCACCACGACCTTCCCGGACAGTGAGCGCGGCTGACGTGCCATGGTCATCCTCGGCTTTCGCGGTAGGGGATTTCGGAAAACTGTAACGTGTTCTAGACAGGTTTGCCTAGACCACGCGCGTCCCCGAAATCCCCTACCGCTTCGCGCCCTCCGCGCCCGGGCGCGACCCGCCGGCTCAGGCCAGCCAGCGGGTACGACGGACGAGCGGCAACCGGCCCCACAGGCCTCCGGCCCCGAAGGCGTTGCCGGCGCGCAGGGCGGCGAGCACGACAGCGAACACCGCGTAGATCATGTGCTCGTCCACGAACGGGTTGTGCTCCAATGGCAGCGAGGTCAGCCACAGCGACCCCATCAATGCGACGGCGCCGAGCGCGGCCAGGCGCATGGCGATGCCGAGGATCAGAGCCGAGCCGACCAGGGCCATCCCGAGCATGAACGTCCAGTCGACCCACGCGTGGCCGGCCAGCGGCTGGAAGACCGCGGCGAACGTCCCGTCGAGGCTGCCCAGGTAGCCGCTGGTGGGTGACTCACCGGCGATCCAGGACTCGTCCGGAGAGGTGGCGTAGAGGCCGAACGTACTGTCCAGGAACGACCAGAGGAACACGAAGCCGAGCAGGACCCGGCCGATGGCGACTGCCCCGGCCCGGCCGCGGCCGGTCGAGGCGCCAGGTGTTGCGGTAGAGGGAGTGGCGGGTGTGGGAGCACGCGTCGCCGTTGTCTGTGCGGTAGCCATACAGGAACCTTTCCGGTGCGTCCACGCGATGGTGGGTTACTGACAGGTTCCCCCCCAGTGGCGCGACGCTTACCCCTGCTCACTGACCGTGAAGCCGCAGGACAGGTAAAGAAACGAACTCCGCGTGCTGTGGGCCGGGTCGCTCAGGCAGCGCGCCCGGACGCCGCCGACGCACGGCCGAGGGCGAGTCCCGAACCGGTCATGGCGACACCGAGCACCAGGTGCAGCCAGTTGTCCGCGGTGTCGAGCGGCACGAAGTTGGCGGCCGAGTCGTGCGTGATGAAGAGCCCGTAGACCCACAGCACGAGGTAGACGCCCCCGCCGCCGACGAGGAACGCGCGGGCACCCGGGGCCGTCCGCGCCATCGCGAAGCCGGCGAGGCCGAACAGCAGGTGCACGAGGTTGTGCAGGATCGAGACCTGGAAGAGCCCGAGCAGCTGTGCCTCGGACTCGTGGCCGGCGAACAGCAGCGAGTCGTAGGAGGTGGTGATCCCCGGAACGAAGCCCAGGACGCCGACGAGCAGGAACACGGCCCCCGTGGCGATCGCGACCAGCTGGGACGGGGTCCGTGCCGATGAGGTGGGCGTAGCCATGGCTGCCTCCTTGGCGATCGCCGTTCACGTCGCCTCGACGACTCCTCGAGACGCTAGCACCAGTTCGTCGCCCAAATGGCTACGGATGGGTACGCAGTGCTCTTGACCGGCAAACCGGGCGGGCCGCATGCTCGCACCGGACAGCGGCGTCGACGAGCTGAGGAGGACGGCCGTGATCGGATCCGGAAGACCCGACGGCAGCGACGACACCGGCTTCGACGGGCTGGAGATCCTCGCCCCGACCACCGGCCGCTACGTGGTCACCTTCGTCGACCCCGACGCCGACCCCGCGCCCCTGCTCGGGTCCGTGGCCGGGCTGTCACGAGTGGCGAGCTCGCGCGACTTCGACGACCAGGCGATGGACATGGCGGCCTCGGCCGACGCCGACGCCAACGTGTTCGCCGAGCTGGGGATGGCCGTGGTGTCGGTCGACCGCGACCAGCTCGGCGCCCTGCAGACCTCGGCCGCGGCCCGCGGGCAGATCGCCGCGGTCGCGCCCGAGCTCGTGCACCACGTGATGGCCGAGGAGCCTGCCGACTACGTGCGCGGCTACCGGGACGGCGTCGCCGACCTGAGCGGGCGGCTGGGCGCCGGCACGGAGACCGGCGCCGCCGAGGGCGTCGCGCCGGCGGCCTTCCGCGACGACGACGAGGCCACCTGGGGGCTGCGGGCCATCCACGCCGTGGGCTCGTCGCGGTCGGGCCAGGGCGTCAGGCTCGCCGTACTCGACACGGGGATGGACCTCGCGCACGCCGACTTCGTCGGCCGTGACGTCACCGCCCGCTCGTTCGTGGCCGGGGAGGAGCCGCAGGACGGCCACGGCCACGGGACGCACTGCATCGGCACGGCGTGCGGGCCGCGCGCGCCCGAGGGGAGCCGACGGTACGGCGTCGCGTACGAGGCCGAGATCTTCGCGGGCAAGGTGCTCGGCAACGAGGGCTCCGGCCGCGACGCCGGCATCCTGGCGGGCATCAACTGGGCGGTCGCCGCGGGGTGCGCGGTTATCTCGATGTCGCTGGGCGCCGACGTGCCCCGGCCGCACCCGCCGTACACCCAGGCCGGGATGCGGGCCCTGCAGCGCGGCAGCCTGATCATCGCCGCCGCCGGCAACAACGCCGGCCGGCCGGGCGACCCCGGCTTCGTCGGCGCGCCGGCGAACAGCCCGAGCGTGATGGCCGTCGCCGCGGTGGACTCGCAGATGAGCATCGCGCCGTTCTCCGCCCGCAGCGTGCCGCGCCGTGGCGGCCAGGTCGACGTGGCCGGGCCAGGGGTGGCGGTGTACTCGTCGTGGCCGATGCCGCGCAGGTACCACACGATCAGCGGCACCAGCATGGCCACGCCGCACGCGGCCGGTGTCGCCGCCCTGTACGCCGAGTCCACCGGTCGCCGGGGTCTCGGGCTATGGGCCACGATGACCAAGGAGAGCCGCCGGATGCTGCTCCCCTCGGTCGACGTCGGCGCCGGCCTCGTGCAGGCGGCGCCCTGACCGGCGCCGAGAGTACGCTTCGAGCCGTGCCACACGTGAGCGTCACCGTCGACGACGCGCATCTCGGCGACATCCGGTCGGTGGCCGACGCGCTGAGCCGGCACGGCCTGCGGGTCGAGCAGGTCCTGGACGGCCTGGGCATCATCACCGGCTCGGTCGGCGAGGGGCAGCGACAGGCCTTGACGGCCGTCGACGGCGTCGCATCCGTCGACGAGGAGCTGGACGTCCAGCTGCCTCCGCCGGACTCCCCGCTGCAGTAGCCAGGGCAGTCATCTAGGACGCATCAGGACAAAACCCGATCCGGGAGCGAGCCGGCCGAGTCGCCACGGGTAAAGACCCAGCACCCCGGGGTTTGGCCCGCGGGCGCCGGGGGATCCTCCACCCTGCGCGTAGTCGCTGTCCCACCTGCCAACGGCAGAGCGCTGCACGCTTGAACGGTGAAGGGAAGCCCAGACCATGCTTCTACGTTCCGTGGCGCTGGCCTCGGCCGGCATCATGCTCGCCACCGTTCCCGCCTCGGCTGCGGGTACGACGGTGCGGCTCGGGGACGACTTCTTCCGCCCCGGCACGGAGCGGGTGGCCAAGGGGACCCGGGTCGTCTGGGTCAACCGGGGCGACTCCAGGCACACGGTGACCGCTCGCCGCTGGTCCGTCGTGCTCAGCCCCGGCGAGCGGTACAGCCGACGGGTCAAGCGCGGCTTCCGCTACGTGTGCACCTATCACGGCGCGATGACCGGCCGGATCATCGTGCGGTGACGCCGGCGCGTATACCGCGCTGACGGCTCGAGCCGCAGGGTGCGGCCCATGAGAGCACAATCATCGGTATGGGGAGTCGGCCCGACCCCACGGTTCCGCTGCGCTGGCGCGTGTTCGCGCTGCTGGCACTGCTGGCGAGCCTGGTCGTCGCGAGCACCGCGCTGACCATGGGCTCCGAGGCCCGGCTGATCGACCAGGAGCGCGAGCAGGAGGCCCTGCACCGGACGGCGCTGGTCTCCGAGCGGCTGATGCGCAGCCTGGACGGACAGGTGGCCGAGGTGCGAGGCTTCGCGATCACCGGCGCGCAGAGCTTCCTGCAGCGCTACGCACAGCAGCGAATCG
>JALZDI010000070.1 GCA_030862655.1 Actinomycetota bacterium
CCGTCGGAGCCGCCCGTCGAACCGCCGGACGAGCCGCCGTCGCTGCTGTCGCCACCGGCAGACGTCGAACCGGAGGAGCCGGTGCCACCGTCGGTGGAGCCGCCCTTCGCACCGCCCGAGGGCGCGTTGCGGGTCGTGCCGGTGGCGGGCCGGCCGTCGGCGGCGAAGTCGGAGGGCACCAGCGTGGTGGAGGACGGGGTGCCGTTGGGTACGGCGGTGAAGTCGCCGCCCGCGTAGTTCGCGGCGATCGCCAGCACGAGGTTCACGTACTCGGCGCTGTGGTTGTAGCGGTAGACCGCGGACCGCTGGCCGGTCTCGGTGGACAGGTCCTCGCTGCCCGCGCAGAGGTAGACCGCGCTCGCCGTGGCCGCGTCGTCGATGTCCTGCGGGTCCTTCACGCCGTCCTGGTCGGCGTCGACGCCGGCCATCTGCCAGGTGCTGGGGATGAACTGCATCGGGCCGACGGCGCGGTCGTAGACCGTGTCGTTGTCGTAGGCGCCGTTGTCGGTGTCGGTGATCTTCGTGGTGCCGTTGGAGCCGTCGAGGGCGATGCCGTAGATGCCCGGCTGCGCCTTGCCCTGCGCGTCGAGGGCGTTGCCGCCGTAGCGACCGTGGTCGGACTCCACCCGGCCGATCGCGGCCACGAGTGTCCAGTCGAGGTTGCAGCCCGGGTCGGCCTGGTTGAGGATCGCCGCGGCCCGCTGGTAGGCGGTCAGCGCGCTGGACGGGATGCCGTTGGCCGACGTGCTGCTGGTCGGCGTGGTCGAGGGGGCGTCGCCGGAGAAGAAGTCGAACGAGGACTCGGGTGCCAGGGCGGCGGTGATGGCCGACATCGCCCCGCCCGGCATGCTGACGCTGGCCGGCTGCTCGAACGCCGTGGTCGGCACCGCGGGCGCGCCCGGCCGTGCCGCGGCCGGAGTCATCTCGTCACGCTGCGTGGTCGCGTTGGCCGACAGCGCCCCCGACAGCACCACCAACGGCAGCAGCGCGGTGATCTTCTGCCACCGGGCCGTGCGTGGTTGACGACGGGCGCCTCGAGCCATGGACTCCTCCGGTTTCCTCCCTTGGCACCGACATGCCCTGCACGTGCGGGGCCAAACCCTGCTAGGCGGTCAAACGAGGGCAAGCCAGCGAGGTTACGCGCCGGTACTCCGCGATGCTGTGACGTGGGCCGCATTCACCGGACGCGAAGGCAAAATCTCGTCCGCGGGGCCGGACGTGGTGCCGTCGCGCCCGTGCGGCACCCCCACCGAATTGGTCGGTGTGGCGCCCTCGGTGACAATGGGCGGGTGCCTCCCCCGTCCGACCGCGCCGCCGTGCCCTACCCCGACGACGCCCCGGCCTCGGCCGCGCTGTTCGACCGCGCCCGCGCGGTGATCCCGGGGGGCGTCAGCTCACCGGTGCGCGCGTTCGGCGCGGTCGGCGGCGTCCCGCGGTTCGTCGCCGGCGCCCACGGTCCCTACCTGGTCGACGCCGACGGCCGCGAGTACGTCGACCTGGTCTGCTCGTGGGGACCCATGCTGCTCGGCCACGCGCACCCGCAGGTGCAGGAGGCGGTGGCCGCCGCCGCCCGCTCCGGCACGTCGTTCGGTGCGCCCACCGAGGTCGAGGTCGAGCTCGCCGAGGAGATCGTCGGCCGCGCCCCGGTCCAGCAGGTGCGGCTGGTCTCGTCGGGCACCGAGGCCACCATGTCGGCGATCCGGCTCGCGCGTGGCGTCACCGGCCGCGACCTGGTGGTCAAGTTCGCCGGCTGCTACCACGGCCACGTCGACTCGCTGCTGGCCGCGGCCGGGTCCGGGGTGGCCACGTTCGGCCTGCCGGGGACACCCGGCGTACCCGCCGCGTCCACAGCCGCGACCCTGGTGCTGCCCTACAACGACCGTGACGCCGTGCAGCAGGCCTTCGCCGAGTACGGCGACCGCATCGCCTGCGTGATCACCGAGGCCGCCCCCGGCAACATGGGGGTGATCGCCCCGGCCGAGGGCTTCAACGCCTTCCTCTGCCGCACCTGCGCCGACCACGGGGCGCTGTTCGTCAGCGACGAGGTGATGACCGGCTTCCGGGTCACCCGGTCCGGCCATCACGGGATCGACGGCGACGGCTGGCGCCCCGACCTGGTCACGTTCGGCAAGGTGATGGGCGGCGGCTTCCCTGCGGCCGCGCTCGGCGGACGGGCCGACCTGATGCGGCAGCTCGCGCCGGAGGGGCCGGTCTACCAGGCCGGCACCCTGTCGGGGAACCCGGTCGCGGCGACCGCCGGCCTGACCACGCTGCGGCTGGCCACGGCCGAGGTCTACGCCCGCGTCGACGAGGCCTCGGCGCAGGTGCAGAAGCTCGCCGGCGAGGCGCTGTCGGCCGCCGGTGTGCCGCACGTCATCTCCACGGCCGGGAACATGTTCAGCGTGTTCTTCGTCGAGCACGATGACGTCACCGAGGTCCGTGACTTCGCCGGCGCACAACGGCAGGCCCAGCACCGCTTCCGCGCGTTCTTCCACGCGATGCTGGCGTACGGCGTGCACCTGCCGCCGAGCGCCTTCGAGGCCTGGTTCCTCAGTGCCGCGCACGACCAGGCGGCGGTCGACCGGATCGCGGCGGCGCTGCCGCACGCGGCGAGGGCAGCGGCCGCGGCCCGACCGCCGGACGAGGGAGGCCGATGACCGACCGCACCGTCGTACACCTGCTGCGGCACGGCGAGGTGCACAACCCGCAGGGCATCCTCTACGGGCGTCTCGCCGGCTACTCGCTGTCCGACCTCGGCACGAAGATGGCCACCCGCGTGGCCGATGCGCTGGCCGACCGCGAGGTCAGCCACGTGGTGGCCTCGCCGCTGGAGCGCGCGCAGGAGACCGCCCGGCCCGTCGCCGCACGGCTCGGCCTCGACATCACCACCGACCGCCGGGTGATCGAGGCGGGCAACCGCTTCGAGGGCCGCTCGTTCGGCGTCGGTGACGGCGCGCTGCGCCGGCCCTCGTCGTGGTGGTACCTGCGCAACCCGTGGAAGCCGTCCTGGGGTGAGCCCTACAAGCAGGTGGTGGAGCGGATGCTGGCGGCGATGGGTGACGCCCGCGACGCCGCCCGCGGCGGCGAGGCCCTGGTGGTGACCCACCAGCTGCCGATCTGGATCACCCGCTCGGCGGTGGAGGGCCTGCCGTTCCTGCACGACCCGCGGCGCCGGCAGTGCACGCTGTGCAGCCTGACGTCGTTCAGCTACGTGGGCGACGAGGTCGTCGCGGTGGCCTACTCCGAGCCGGCCGCGGACCTGCTGCCGGTGCGCGGCAAGAACGCGCCGTTCTCCGCGGGAGCCTGAGCTTGGCGCGTCCGGGTCCACCGCTGCGGGTGCTGGCGGCCGTCGCCGCGGTGCTGCTCGCCGCCGGCTGCTCGCAGTCGATGGGCGGCGCCGAGGGCTTCGTCGCCGGCAGCGGCACCGTCACGGTGCTGGAGGCGGCCAAGCGCCCGCAGGCGCCGCCGCTGTCGGGGCAGTCACTGGACGGCGAGCCGCTGGCGCTGTCCGACTTCGCCGGCTCGGTCGTCGTGCTCAACGTCTGGGGCTCCTGGTGCGCCCCGTGCCGGGAGGAGGCGCCCGACCTGGTCCGGGCGGCCCACCGGCTGCGCGACCAGGACGTGCAGTTCCTCGGCGTCAACGTGCGCGAGCCCGGCGTCGCGAGCGCACAGGCGTTCGTGCGCAGCTTCGACGTGCCCTACCCCAGCGTCTACGACGCCGACGGCTCCGAGCTGCTGGGCTTCCGGGACACCCTGCCGCCGGACGCCATCCCCAGCACGCTGGTGATCGACGAGCGGGGCCGGGTCGCCGCCCGGGTGCTCGGCACCGTCGACACCGGCACGCTGGTCGGTCTGGTGCACGACGTCGAGGGCCGTGCCTGATGGGTGAGTGGTTCTCCACGACCGTGCTGCAGGGCTCGCTGCTGCTGGCGGTGCCGGTGGCGCTGCTCGCCGGCGCGGTGTCGTTCTTCTCCCCGTGCGTGGTGCCGCTGCTGCCCGGCTACGTCTCCTACATGACCGGGCTGTCCGGCGCCGACCTGGAGTCCGCCCGCGGCCACCGCCGCCGGCTGCTGGCCGGCTCGGTGCTGTTCGTGCTCGGGTTCTCACTGGTGTTCCTGACGATGGGGCTGGTCTTCGGCGCGCTCGGTGACTGGTTCTCGGCGTACCAGGACCCGCTCACCCGCGGGATGGGCGTGGTCACGATCGTGCTCGGGCTGGCGTTCATGGGGCTGGTGCCGTTCCTGCAGCGCGACGTGCGCGTGCACCAGGTGCCCGCGGTCGGGGTCGCCGCGGCGCCGCTGCTCGGCATCCTGTTCGGCCTCGGCTGGACACCGTGCATCGGCCCGACGCTGTCCGCCGTACTGTCCCTCAGCCTGACCGAGTCCTCGGCGATGCGCGGCACGCTGCTGGCGTTCGCCTACAGCCTGGGCTTGGGGCTGCCGTTCGTGCTCGCCGCGCTGGCCTTCCGCCGGATGCTGCGCGCGGTGTCCTGGGTGCGCCGGCACCAGGTGTGGGTGACCCGGCTGGGCGGGGCGATGCTGGTCGTGGTCGGCCTGCTGCTGGTCTCCGGGCTGTGGGACCTGCTCGTCGCCGACATGCGGGGCTGGGTCTCCGGGTTCGAGACGGTGGTCTGATGCGACGGTCCGCGCGGGCCTCCACCCCGGCGCCGGCCATGACCGCGCTGGAGCTGCTGCGCTGGTCCTGGCGGCAGCTCACCTCGATGCGCACGGCGCTGATCCTGCTGTTCCTGCTGGCGCTCGCCTCCATCCCGGGGTCGGTGATCCCGCAGCAGGCCGTCGACCCGTCGGCGGTGTTCGCGTTCCGCGAGTCCAGCCCAGAGCTGGCCCGGTGGTACGACAGGCTCGGGCTGTTCCACGTCTACAGCTCGGTGTGGTTCAGCGCGGTCTACGTGCTGCTGATGGTGTCGCTGGTCGGCTGCTTCATCCCGCGTGCGCGGCAGTACTGGCGCGCGTTCCGCGCACCGCCGCCGAACGCCCCCCGCCACCTCGACCGGCTCGCCGTACACCGCACCTGGACCAGCGCCGTCACCGACGACGGCGCCGCGGTCGCCGGCCGCGCCGAGCGGCTGCTGCGCGACCGCCGCTACCGGGTGCGACGCTACGTCGACGACCAGGGGCGGCACGTCGTCGCCGCCGAGACCGGCCACCTGCGCGAGGCGGGGAACCTGGTCTTCCACCTGTCGCTGCTGGTGGTGCTGTTCGGCGTCGCCTACGGCGCGCTGTTCGGCTTCAAGGGCGGCGCGCTGGTCGTCGAGGACCAGGGCTTCTCCAACACGCTCACCCAGTACGACGAGTTCAAGCCCGGCGCGCGGTTCGACCCGGCGTCGCTGGACCCGTTCACGTTCACCGTCGACGACTTCGACGTCACCTTCGAGACCCGCGGCGACCAGCGCGGCCAGCCCCGGTCGTTCCATGCCGACGTCACCTACGTCGAGCGGCCCGGCGCCCCGGCGCGGCACCACGACCTGGCGGTCAACCACCCGCTGCAGATCGACGGCACCTCGGTGTTCCTGGTCGGGCACGGCTACGCGCCGCAGGTGACGGTCCGCGACGGCAACGGCGACGTGGCCTTCCGCGGCCCGGTGCCGTTCCTGCCGCGCGACTCCTCCTACACCTCCATCGGGGTGGTCAAGGCGCCCGACGCGACCCCGCAGCAGCTCGGCTTCGAGGGGTTCTTCCTGCCCACCGTCGCCTTCGACGAGCAGCGTGGACCGTACTCCGCGTTCCCCGACGCGCTCGACCCGGCGCTGGTGCTGACCGCCTACCACGGCGACCTGCAGATGGCGGGCGAGCCGCAGTCGGTGTTCGTGCTGGAGAAGGGTGAGCTGCGGCAGTTCCGGCAGGACGACGGCGAGCCGTTCCGGATCCTGCTGAAGCCGGGCAAGACCGTGCAGCTGCCGGACGGGATGGGCTCGATCAGCTTCACCGGGCTGTCGCGTGCGGTGCAGCTGCAGATCAGCAGCACCCCGGCCAAGGTGGTGCCGCTGGTCGGTGTGCTGGCCGCGATCGCCGGGCTCGTCGTCTCGCTGTTCATCCGGCCGCGGCGGGCCTGGGTGCGCGCCGGCCGGTCCGGCGGGGATACCGTGGTGCAGGTAGCCGGCCTGGACCGCGTCGCGGGTGGTGACCTGGCCGGAGCCATCGACGACCTGGCGACCGGGATCCGTCCCCGGTCGCCCGACCTGGAGCACGCGTGACCACCGACCAGCTGGGCTACGTGTCCGACACCGCGTTCGTGTTCGCCACCGTCGTCTACGCGCTGGCGATGCTGGCGCACATCGCCGAGTGGGCCGGCGCCCGCCGGGTGGAGGCACCGGCCGAGCAGGCGGTGCCGACGGCGGCCGTCGAGGAGCGGGAGCGCGCGCTGGTCGGTGCCGGGGGCCCCACGTCGACACCCACGGTCGTCGGCCGGCCCGCCGAGGATCTGCGCGCCGACGAGATCGGCACCGAGCGCTTCGGGCGCATCGGGGTGTCACTGACCGTGCTGGCGTTCCTCACCCACCTCGTCGGGGTCGCAGCGCGCGCGGGGGCCGCGGGGCGCGCCCCGTGGGGCAACATGTTCGAGTTCGCCACCACCGGCGCGCTGGCCGTGACCGCCGCCTACCTGGTCGCGTTGCGGCTGTACCGCACCCGCTGGCTGGGGCTGCTGGTGACGGTGTTCGTGACCGTCGTACTCGGCATCGCGATGCTCACCCCGGCGATCTACGTCGCCCCCGGGCCGCTCGTGCCGGCGCTGCACTCCTACTGGCTGGTGATCCACGTGGCGGCCGCGGCGATCGCCGGCGGCGCCTTCTGCCTCGGCGCGCTGTCCTCCCTGCTGTACCTGGTCAAGGCCCGGGCCGAGCGGCGCACCGACGTCGCCGACCGCCGGGGCTACCTGTGGCGGCTGCCGGGCTCGGCCGAGGTCGACCGGGTCGCCTACAAGGTGCACGCGTTCGCGCTGCCGCTGTGGACGTTCGCCGTGCTCGCGGGGGCGATCTGGGCCGAGTACGCCTGGGGCCGCTACTGGGGCTGGGACCCCAAGGAGACCTGGGCGTTCATCACCTGGGTGGTCTACGCCGCCTACCTGCACGCGCGGGCGACCGCAGGCTGGCAGGGCCGCGCGGCGGCGGTCATCGCGCTGCTCGGGTTCGTGACGTTCCTGTTCAACTTCATCGGGATCAACCTGTTCGGCTCCGGGCTGCACTCCTACGCCGGCGTCTGAACGCCCCTTCCCGTCGAGACTGCGCGAGTGCCCCGCCCCTTCCCGGCGAGACTGCGCGAGTGCCCCGCCCCTTCCCGTCGAGACTGCGCGAGTGCGCCGGCTCAGCGGGGGTCGTCGGGCTTGTTCGGCTTGTCGATGCCCAGCC
>JALZDI010000369.1 GCA_030862655.1 Actinomycetota bacterium
CGCGTGCCGAGGGTCTGGTGCTGCGCTACCTGTCCGACGCGTACAGGGCGATGCGCCAGACCGTGCCCGAGTCGCTGCGCACCGACGAGGTCGAGGACCTCACCGCGTGGCTCGGCGAGCTGGTCCGCCAGACCGACTCGAGCCTGCTCGACGAGTGGGAGCAGCTCACCTCACCGGGCGGCGTGGTGGAGCCGGTCAGGCCGGGCACCGGGCCGCTCGACGCGGCTCCCCCGCCGGTCACCGCCAACAAGCGCGCCTTCCGGGTGCTGGTACGCAACGCGATGTTCCGACGGGTGGAGCTCGCGGCTTTGCGTCAGTACGAGGAGCTCGGTGCCCTCGACGCCGATGCCGGGTGGGACGCGGGCCGTTGGCGGGATGCGATGGAGCGCTACTTCGCCGAGTACGCCCACCTCGGCACCGGTCCCGACGCACGCGGGCCGCATCTCCTCGTCATCGAGGAGGGTGGCGAACGATGGAGGGTGCGGCAGATCTTCGACGACCCCGAGGGCGACCACGACTGGGGCCTCAGCGCCGAGATCGACCTGGCCGAGTCGAACGAGGCCGGCGAGGCCGTCGTACGCG
The DNA here is from genome assembly GCA_030862655.1 of Actinomycetota bacterium. The sequence goes on from JALZDI010000369.1 coordinate 583, forward strand.
TGCTCGACGTCGGCCCACACTGATCGCTACTCGTGGCCGTCGCGCTGGTCGGGCGCGAAGGGCCACTCCTCGAACGCCTCACAGCGCTCGTCGGCGGCGAACCGGATCACCCACAGGTCCCGCCAGCGGGCGAACAGCGGCTCGCCGTAGTCCACCGAGACCCGCACGACCGCCGTCGAGCCCTCGACCGCGACGACCTCGCTGGTCATCGCGAACTCCTCGTCAGGACCCTTGCGCTCGGCCACCCAGAACGCGCCGAGCGCGTCGAGTCCGCGGATCGGTGGAGCCCACGGTGAGGGGACGTAGGAGACGTCCGGCGTGAACAGGCCAGACAACGCCTCCGTGCCCGGCGTACGCCAGGCCCGCTCGTACTCGGCTACCCAGCGCTCGACGTCAGCGCGGTCCATCTCGTCACGCGTCCGGGATCCAGTTGAACGTGTCCGGGTCGGGTCCGACCCGCTCGTCGCGGTTCAGTGCCGAGATCGCGTCCATGTCGTCGCCGGTCAGCTCGAAGTCGAAGATGTCGAGGTTCTCCTCGACCCGGCTGCGCGTCACCGACTTCGGGAACACGATGTCACCGCGCTGGATGTGCCAGCGCAGCGTCACCTGCGCCGCCGACTTGCCGTGCGTCGCCGCGATCCGCACCAGCACCGGGTCGTCGAGGACCCTGCCCTGGGCGATCGGTGACCAGCCCTCGGTCGCGATGCCGTGCTCGCGGTTGAACGCGCGCAGGCCGTCCTGCACCAGGTACGGGTGCACCTCGATCTGGTTGACGGCCGGGACGGTGTCGGTCTCGTCCAGCAGCCGCTGCAGGTGGTGCTGCTGGAAGTTCGAGACGCCGATCGCCTTGACCCGGCCGGACCGGTGGATCTCCTCCATCACCCGCCACGTCTCGACGTAGTCGCCGACGTCCGGCAGCGGCCAGTGCACCAGGAACAGGTCGAGGTAGTCGAACCCGAGATCCTTCAGCGTCTGGTCGAACGCGCTCAGCGCGTCGTCGTGGGCGTGGTAGCGGTTGCTCAGCTTGCTGGTCACGAACACGTCGTCGCGGTCGACGCCGGACTCGCGGATCGCCTCGCCGACCTGTCGCTCGTTGCCGTACATCTCGGCGGTGTCGATGTGCCGGTAGCCCACCTCAAGCGCCGTCAACGTCGCCGCCTTGGTGTCGTTGGGCTCGACCTGGAACACCCCGAACCCCAGCTGCGGGATCGTGACGTCGTTGTTGAGCCGGACAGTGGGTACGGCGCTCATCCGGTGGCTCCCCTCGTCGGTTGGTCTGCCTGGGTCCACGGAGGACACTACGCGGCGGCTGGACGCGGGGGTCGTGACCATCCGGCCTGAAACTCGTTGCACTGCGAGGAGAGGCCGGCGAAAGGGTGCGCATGCGCGGCAGCGGATTGGTCGGGTTCGCCGCGGCGTACACCGCGGTCGTGATGACGGCCGCGCTCACGGTCCCCACCCAGGCGGCCGGGCTGCAGGACGCCGGCACACCCGACCACACCGCGCCCGACCACACCGCGCACGACCACACCGCGCACGACCACCACAGCCACGACCACTCCGACCAGACCACCAAGAACGCGCTCAGCCGCTCCACCGAGCCGGTCGCCGCCGACCCGACCACGGCGCAGGAGGCCGCATCCGCGCGCGACGCCGTCGCCGAGCAGCGCGCCGAGCCCGACCCCGCACTCGTCCCCAGCGACCTCGGCCGGGACCGGCAGCAGACGCCGGAGGACCGGTACGCGATGGCCGGCGGCTGCTACACCCTGCACGACGCCCGCACCGCCCGGCCCGTGCAGAAGTACGAGGACGGCTACCGGGTCGCCACCGACGACGCCCAGGCCGGCGAGCCGGTGCACTTCCAGGCCACCGACCTCGGCAGCTACCTGCTCTTCGACCACGCGCAGCGCTTCGTCGCCGAGGAGAACGACGCCCCACTGGAGACCGGCAACGACCGCGTCGTCGCGGCCGACCGGCCGAGCCCGCGGGCCGACTGGGGGGTCGCCGAGCAGGACACCCCGCAGGGCACGGCGTACACCTTCACGCTGCCGGGCGAGCAGCAGTCACTGGCCGTCGCCGACGACGGCACGCTCGCCCTCGCCGCGACGCCGACGCCGTTCTCCCTGCGCCTGACCACCGGCTGCGCGAAGTACCCCGAGATCGAGACCAACGTCGACGGCGCACCGCACGCCGGCGCCACGCCGATCCAGGAGGTGCGCGGCTGGTGGGACGCGCACACCCACGGCATGGCGTACGAG
>JALZDI010000370.1 GCA_030862655.1 Actinomycetota bacterium
TGCCGCCGGCTGGTCGAGGCGGGCTTCCGGCTGGCGCTGGACGACCTGGTGCCCGACGACTCGCGGCTGGCCCTGCTGGAGGTGGCGTCGTACGGCAAGCTCGACTTCGGGCGCGCCCGGCCCGAGGACCTCGCCGGGGTGGCGGCCGCGTGCCGCGACGCCGGCCTGGAGCTGGTGGCCGAGAAGGTCGAGACCCAGGCCGACATGGAGGCCGGCTGGGTGCTGGGCTGCACGCTGTTCCAGGGCAGGTACCTGGCCCAGGCGCAGGTGCTCGCCGCCCCGGCGCTGACACCGGCCCGGCTGAACTGCCTGCGCCTGCTCGGGTTGCTGTCGCAGCCGGACGTGTCCTTCCACGAGGTCGAGGAGGCGGTGCGTCTCGAGCCCGCGCTCGCCGTCCGGGTCTTGACGGTGGCCAACTCCGCCGCCGTCGGCGCCCGCCGCGAGATCGTGTCCGTGCACGACGCGCTGGTGCTGCTCGGCCTGAACCAGCTGCGCGGCTGGCTGCAGCTGATGCTGTTCTCCGACGTCGCCGACACCTCGTCGGAGCTGTTCTCACAGGCCCTGATCCGGGCCCGCGCCTGCGAGCTGCTGGCCGCGACTCGTGTCGGCCTGAGCAGCGACACCGCGTTCACGACCGGGCTGGTGTCCTCGTTGGACCTGCTGCTGGGCCAGCCGATCGAGTGGATCGTGGCGCGCATGGGCCTGGGTAACGACCTGCACTTCGCTCTCACCACCGGCGCCGGGCCTCTCGGCGAGCTGCTCGAGGCGGTACGCCGGTACGAGCAGGGCGCCGGCGCCGACGGCTACGGCGAGTACGACTCCGCCGACCTGGCCCAGGCGTTCCTGGCCGGGGTGGAGTGGTCGCGGCGCAGTGAGCTGAGCGCGCTCACCGGTGAGCAGCAGGCTCGCCACCGTCAGCCCCAGTAGCACGACCTCGCGGTCGGTGACGTCGAGTCGGTCACGTCCTCGGGCCGGCCGAAGCCGCCTCCTGGCGACGCACGCGCGATCTGCTCGAGGGCGGAGGTCAATGGGGGCTGGTCGTCGGCTCGAGGACGAAGACGGGGATCTCGCGGGCCGTGCGCTCGGCGTACTTGGCGTAGTTGGGCCAGGTGCGCAGCATGACCTCCCACAGCTCGGCTCGTTCCTGCCCCTCGACCTCGCGGGCCCGTACCGGCACGCGGCGGCGGAGGACCGACACCGTGGCCTCGGGATGCGCGCGCAGGTTCAGGACCCACGCCGGCAGCGTCGGCGCACCCCAGTTGGACCCGGCGACCAGGTAGCTGCCCTGGTGCGGCACGCACAGCAACGGGGTCGTACGTCGGTGCCCGCTCCTGCGGCCGGTCGTGGTCAGCCACAGTGAGGGAAGGCCGGCGATGCGCAGCAGCGTCACCCGGTCCCCGCTCGCCGCGCGTAGGAACCGGTCCGTCGCCACGACCTGCCTGATGTAGCGCGGCAGCCACGGGAGGGCACCGATCCGGATTGCCAGCGGGGTCAGTCGGTTCACCCCGGCAGGGTATGCCCCGTCGAGAGCCCCGTTGCCGGCTGCCACCACTCGGTGACCGGCGTAGGGCGGCAGGGCCGGCAGGGGTCGCTCTCCCGCATCTGCCGGGAACGGCGAGGGGCCCACCGGTCGGCGGGCCCCTCGCAGCGCATCGGCGGGATCAGCGCTTGATGTTCACCAGGTCCTCGAGCACCTGGTCGGAGGTGGTGATCACGCGAGAGTTCGCCTGGAAGCCTCGCTGGGCGAGGATCAGGTTGGTGAACTCGGCTGCCAGGTCGACGTTGGACATCTCCAGCTGACCGGCCGCGATCTGGCCGCGCCGGCCCTCGCCGGCGGTGCCGATCTGGGCAGCGCCGGAGCCGGTCGTCTGCCGGTACAGTGAGTCGCCGACCTTCTCCAGGCCCATCGGGTTGGCGAAGTCCGCGATGCCCAGAGTCGCGATCGGCTGCGGACCGCCGTTGGCGTACTGGCCGACGATCCGGCCGTTGACGTCGACGTTGAACGACTTGAGGTCGCGCGGGTCGTTGAGGTCGATGTTGACCCGGGCGTTGTTCGCGTCGAGCACGTAGTCGCCGTCGACCGTGGTCAGGTCGCCGTTGCCGTCGAGCTTGAACGCACCCGCACGGGTGTACAGCCGCTCGCCGTCGCGCTCGACCACGAAGAAGCCGTCACCGTTGATCATCAGGTCGGTCGGCTTCCCGGTCGTCTGCGCGGAGCCCTGGGTGAAGTTCGTGGTGGTGGCACCGACCTGCACTCCGAGACCGATCTGCACCGGGTTGGTGCCGCCGCGGGTCGCGGTGGGCGCACCACCGGCGGTAAGCATCTGGCTCAGCGTGTCCTGAAAGACGACATTGGCGCTCTTGTAGCCGGTCGTGTTGGAGTTGGCGATGTTGTTGCCGGTCACGTCGAGCATCGTCTGGTTGACGCGAAGGCCACTGATGGCGGCGAACATGGAGCGGAGCATGGAGTGTTTCCTTTCATCTGGCCGGAAAGGTTCCGGACCGGGAAGGTCTTGCGGGGTTAGCTGGCCGGTCCGGAGCCGGACTCGGTCGTGGTGGAGCCGCCGGTGGCGGCATCGGTACGACGTCCCTCGGCGACGGTCTGCACCTTGCCGAGTGCGACCTCGGTGCCGCCGACGTCGAGGACGGGTCCCTCGGCCTTGAACTGGACCGCGTCGACGGTCCCGGTCACCGACTTGCCGTCGGCGTCGGTGTAGGTGACCGTCCGGCCGACCAGGCTGCTGGCGCCGAACGCCATCTGCGCGGCCACCGCCTGGGCGGTCTGCTCGGCCACGGCCTCCATCTTCTCCAGCG
>JALZDI010000371.1 GCA_030862655.1 Actinomycetota bacterium
GCTCTGCGGCACCGGCCACTGCGGCGGTTCGGCTCCCCCCGCCAGCGTCCAGGCCGCCTGCCGGGCCGCGCCGAGCGCGACGTACTCGGCGGGCTCGGGGAACGACACCGGCGCACCCAGCAGCTCGGCGGCCAGCGTCTGCACCGCGCGCGAGCGCGCGCCGCCGCCGATCACCAGAACCCGGCGGACCGCGATGCCCTGGGCCCGCAGCCGGTCGAGACCGTCGGCGAGCCCGCACAGCATGCCCTCGACCGCCGCCCGGGCGACGTGCGCCGGGGTGGCGTTGTGCCGCGTGATCCCGTGCAGCAGCCCGGCCGACGACGGCAGCGCCGGCGTCCGCTCGCCGTCGAGGAAGGGCAGCAGAACCAGCCCGTCGCTCTCCGGCACCGACAGCGCCAGCTCGTCGAACGCGGCGAGGTCGACGCCGAGCAGGCCGGCGACCGTACCGAGCACGCGGGCGGCGTTGAGCGTGCACACCAGGGGCAGGAAGCGCCCGGCCGCGTCGGCGAAGCCGGCGACCGCTCCGTCGGGGTCGGCCGTCGGGCTGTCGGAGACCGCGAACACCGTGCCGCTGGTGCCCACCGACACGACCACGTCGCCGGGGCCGAGCCCGAGGGCGAGCGCGGCGGCCATGTTGTCCCCGGTGCCCGGTCCCAGCAGCAGGCCGCCTGGACCCTCGGCGACCGCCTCTGCCGGCGGGGCGACCCTGGGCAGCCGCAGGTCGCGGCCGAACGCCAGCCGCACAAGGTCGTCCCGATAGCCGCCGGTGGCCGGAGACCAGTAGCCGGTGCCGGAGGCGTCGCCGCGGTCGGTGGTCGGCTCCGGCCCGCCGTCCTCGTGCGCGGCGAGCCGCAGCGTCACCCAGTCGTGCGGGAGCAGCACCGAGGCGGCCCGGTCCGCCGCCTGCGGCTCGTGCTCGGCGACCCACCGCAGCTTGGTGACGGTGAAGCTCGCGGCCGGGACCGAGCCGACGGCCCGCGCCCACTCCCCCGGGCCGCCCAGCTCGGCGAGCAGGTCGGTCGCGGCCTCCGCGGAGCGGTTGTCGTTCCACAGCAGTGCCGGCCGGACCACCTCACCGGCCTCGTCCAGCAGCACCATGCCGTGCTGCTGCCCGCCGACCGCCAGCGCCGCGACGTCGTCGAGCAGCCCGTCCGAGGCCCGCTGCCACGCCTGCCACCACGCCTGCGGCGACACCTCGGTCGCGTCCGGGTGCGGCGCGCGGCCCTCCCGCGCGACCGCGCCGGTCTCGGCGTCGCACACCAGCACCTTGGTCGCCTGGGTGGAGCAGTCCACCCCGGCGACCAGGCGCCCGGACGCTGCTGTCGGCATGTGCCCTCCTTCGGTCGTGTGGCTGGGTCGCGTCACTCCTGCGGGCGTACGACGGGCTTGACCGCGGCCGGGTCGCGCCCGGTGACGGTCAGCGCCTGTTCGACGTCGTCCAGCCCGAACCGGTGCGTGACCAGCCGGTCCAGCTGCACCTCTCCGGAGGCGAGGGCGATCGCGGTCGGCCACGTGTTGGCGTAGCGGAACGTCCCGGTCACCTCGATCTCGTGCTGCTGGACGTGCGCCAGCGGCAGCGTCACCTCGTCTCCGCCCATGCCCACCAGGACCACGCGGCCGGCCCGGCGGACCCGTCGCGTGCCGTCGGCGGTGGCCGCCGGGCTCCCCGAGCACTCCAGCATCACGTCGGGCTCGACGCCGCTGCTCTCCAGCGTCTGCCGGGCGACGTCGACGACCGTGGTCGCGCCGAGCTCGCGGGCGAGGTCGAGCCGGGCGGCGTTGACGTCGGACACCACCACCTCCGCGGCGCCGAGGGCGCGGGCGACCTGGCACGCCACCAGCCCGACCGGCCCGGCCCCGGTCACCAGCACCCGCGAGCCGGTGCTCACCCGGGCCTTGGTGCAGGCCCAGACCCCGACCGACAGCGGCTCCAGCAGGGCGGCGGCGTCGTCGGACAGGGTGTCCGGCACGGGATGGGCGAACGCCTCGTGCAGCACGACGTACTCGCTGAACGCGCCGTCCACCGGCGGGGTGGCGAAGAACCGCATGCGCGGGCAGAGGTTGTAGCGGCCGGTGAGGCACTGCGCGCAGGTGAGGCACGGTACGCCGGGCTCGAGCGACACCCGCTGACCGAGAGCGTGCCGGGTCGCGCCGGCGCCCCGGCCTACGACCTCGCCGCTCGGCTCGTGCCCGAGCACCAGAGGCTCCCGGACGACGTAGGCGCCGATCCGGCCGTGCTCGTAGTAGTGCACGTCGGAGCCGCACAGACCTACCGAGCGCACCCGCACCAGCACCTCGGCCGGCCCCGGTGTCGGCACCGGCCGCTCCTCCAGCGCGATCCGGTGCGGTGCCTGCAGCACCGCCGCACGCATGCTGTCGGTGGCCCTGCCCATGCCCTCATCCTGCCGTGGGGGCGCCCGCCGACGTCCCCGGGTCCGCCAGGCCCAGCATCGCCCGGGCGCATGACACGTCGGTGACCAGCGTGCTCACGAACCCTGCTTGGAGGACGGCCCGGGTGGCCTCGGCCCGCGCGGGACCGATGGAGAGCGCGACCACCTCCGGCACCGCCCGCAGCTCGTCGAGCGAGATCGCGATCAGCCGGTCGTCCAGGTCGGTGCGCACCTCCCGGCCGGCGGCGTCCAGCAGACGTCCGCTCACCTCTGCGCACGCTCCGGCCGCGCGGTAGTCCGTGCGCTCGCGGGGGCCCACCGCCTCCCACACCGTCGAGTGTCCGGCCGACCAGGCACCGATCGCCACGACCGCCTTGGTCAGCGCACCGAAGCGGGACAGTGCCTCGGTGATCTCCGGC
>JALZDI010000372.1 GCA_030862655.1 Actinomycetota bacterium
CCACATGGCTGCCGACGCCCTCGGCCAGCGACTGTGCCAGCTCGCGGCGGGCGCCGTGGTCGGCCAGCAACCGGTCGCCGCGGGGGCGCTCGACGGTGGCGGCGAGCGTCCACGGCCCGGCGACCTGCACCTTGAACGCGCCCGCGTAGCCCTGCGCACGCTCCTCCAGCACGTCGAGGTCCTGGGCGAGCAGCGACCGGGCCCGGCGGTGGTCGCGTCCCGGCGCGTCGGTCAGCCGCCACCCGGCCGGCTGCAGGTCGGCGCCGAGCCCGGCCAGCAGCGCGACCGCCCGCCCGGTCATGGTGGCGCCGGCGCCCCGCGCGGGCAGCTCGGGGAGGAACGGCAGGTCGCCGAGCTCGCCGAGCACGACCCGCACCACCTCGGCGACGTCCTCGCCCGGCATCGACCCGACCCCGGTGGCCATGCCGCCGAGGTTCGCCGGCGACCGCCGCTGGGGCGCGCTCATGCGGCGCGGTCGATGGTGGCGCTGCCGACCACGCGGGTGCCGTCGTAGACCACCACCGCCTGGCCGGGGGCGACCCCCTCGGCGGGCTCGGCCAGCTCGACGACCACCTGCCCGCCCGCCTCGTCGAACCGTGCGATGGCGGCGTGCTCCTGACCGTGGGCCCGCAGCTGCACGGTGCACGTCAGCGGCCCGCGCGGCGGCGGGCCACACCAGCGGGGCCCGCTCGCGACGATGCTGTCGACGGCCAGGGCCTCGCGCGGGCCGACGGTGACGGTGCGGGTGGCCGGCTCGATGTCGAGCACGTAGCGCGGCCGCCCGTCCGCGGCCGGCGCGCCGATCCGCAGCCCGCGCCGCTGCCCGACCGTGTACGCGTAGGTGCCCCGGTGGCTGCCGACCACCTCACCGGACCGGTCGACCACCGGCCCGGAGGACTCGCCGAGCCGGGACCGCAGGAAGCCGGCGGTGTCGCCGTCGGCGATGAAGCAGATGTCGTGGCTGTCGGGCTTGTCGGCCACCGCCAGGCCACGCCGGTCGGCCTCGGCGCGCACCGCCTCCTTGGTGCTGTCGCCCAGCGGGAACATCGCGTACGCGAGCTGACCCTGCGTGAGCACGCCGAGCACGTAGGACTGGTCCTTGCCCGCGTCCGCGGCACGGTGCATCTCCACGGTCCCGTCGGCGGCGAGGCGCAGCCGCGCGTAGTGCCCGGTCGCGACCGCGTCGAACCCGAGCGCGACGGCGCGGTCGAGCACCGCCTCGAACTTGATCCGCTCGTTGCACCGCACGCACGGGTTGGGCGTGCGGCCGGCGTCGTACTCGGCGACGAAGTCCTCGACCACGTCGGCGTGGAACCGCTCGGCCATGTCCCAGACGTAGAACGGGATGCCGACGACGTCGGCGGCCCGGCGGGCGTCGCGCGAGTCCTCCAGCGTGCAGCAGCCGCGCGCGCCGCTGCGGTAGGACTGCGCGTTCTTGGACAGGGCGAGGTGGACCCCGGTGACGTCGTGACCGGCCTCGACCGCGCGGGCGGCGGCAACGGCCGAGTCCACGCCACCGGACATGGCGGCGAGCACCCTCATGCCGAGGTCTCCTTCCGGTCGGTCATCCCGGCCGCGCGCGCCCGCTCGACCGCCGGGCCGATGGCCTGCGCCAGGTGATCGACGTCGCCGCGGGTCGAGACGTGGCCGAGGGAGAACCGCAGCGAGGCGCGGGCGTGCGCGTCGTCGCAGCCCATCGCCAGCAGCACGTGACTGGCCTGCGGCACCCCGGCCGAGCACGCGGAGCCGGTGGAGCACTCGATGCCCTGGGCGTCGAGCACCATCAGCAGCAGGTCCCCCTCGCAGCCGGGGAAGGTCAGGTGGGCGTTGCACGGCAGCCGGTGCTCGAGGCCGGGCTCGGGGTCGCCGTTGAGGATGGCGTCGGGCACCTGCGCGCGCACCGCAGCAACGAGGTCGTCGCGCAGGGCGGCGCTCTCGGCGGCGTGCTCGGGCTGGCGCTTGACCGCGAGCTCGACGGCCGCGGCCATGCCGGCGATCGCGGCCACGTTGAGCGTCCCCGACCGCACGTCGCGCTCCTGGCCTCCGCCGTGCAGCACCGGAACCAGCTGCACCTCCCGCCGTACCAGCAGGGCCCCGGCGCCGATCGGCCCGCCGATCTTGTGCGCCGACAGCGTGAGCGCGTCGACGCCGCTGGCGGCGAAGTCGACCGGCAGCTGACCGACGGCCTGCACCGCGTCGGTGTGCACCGGCACGCCGTACTCGTGCGCCAGCTGCGCGACCTGCTCGACCGGCTGCACGGTGCCGACCTCGTTGTTGGCCCACATCAGGGTCACGAACGCCACCGAGCCCGGGTCGGCCTCGATGCGGCGGCGCACCTCGTCCACGCGCACCCGGCCGAGGTGGTCGACCGGCAGGTACTCCACAGTCGCGCCCTCGGCGCTCTCCAGCCAGTGCAGCGGGTCGAGCACCGCGTGGTGCTCCACCGCGCCGGCCAGGATGCGGGTACGACGGGCGTCACCCTGGCGCCGCGACCAGAACAGGCCCTTGACGGCGAGGTTGTCGGCCTCGGTGCCGCCCGCGGTGAACACCACGTCGCTGGGCCGTGCGCCCATCGACTGGGCCACGGTCTCGCGCGACTCCTCGACCACCCGGCGCGCGGCACGGCCCGAGGCGTGCAGCGACGAGGGGTTGCCCAGCGCCTGCAGCTGTGCGGACATCGCCTCCAGCGCCTCAGGGAGCATCGGCGTGGTCGCGGCGTGGTCGAGATAGGTGACCCCGGGTCGTCCGGGGTCGCGCTCAGCGTTCATGACCCGACAAGAGTAGTCGGCCCGGCCCAACAG
>JALZDI010000071.1 GCA_030862655.1 Actinomycetota bacterium
CGGTGGAGTACGTCGGACCGTTGCCGGTCTACAGCTTCCTGGCGCAGCTCGAACCCGCGCCGCCGGCGGAGCAGCGCTCGGCATGGGGCTGGTGACCGAAACACACCGCACAGCAGGAGACTTCGCTCGCTCGGGGGCAAGCACAACGGCGGGGCCACGCGGCCCCTGAGGGAGGACGAACTCATGAGTGACGCCGTCAAGATCGGGTCCGCGCTGGCCGGCGGGTACCTGCTCGGCAGGACCAAGAAGGCCAAGGCCGCCATCGGGCTGGCCATGTGGCTGACCGGGAAGGGCCGGCCCAGCGACTGGCTGCGCAAGGGCGTGATCACGCTCGCACAGTCCGAGGAGGGCGCCAGATTGATCAAGCAGGCGCGTGGGCCGCTCCTGGAGTCAGCCAGAGGCGCCGCCACCTCGACGTTCAACGCCCAGCTCGGCTCGATCGCCGACGACCTCAACCGGCGTACCGGGCTACTGACCGGCAAGGCCGAGCCGATCGAGGAGTCCGAGGACGAGGAGGAGCCGGACGACGAGGAGGAGCCGGAGGACGAGTACGACGAGGAGGAGCCCGAGGACTCTGCCGAGGACGAGCAGGAGGAGGAGCCCGAGGACGCTGCCGAGGACGAGCAGGAGGAGGAGCCCGAGGACGCTGCCGAGGACGAGCAGGAGGAGGAGCCCGAACCCGAGCGGCCGCCGCGCCGGCGCAGGAGGTCGGCGAGCAGGTCGGCTCCAGCACGGTCGTCTCGCTCGTCGAGTGCCCGGACTTCGAGTGGGCGGTCTTCTGATGGCCGGAAGTCGGCCAAGAAGGCACCGACCACGAAGTCGACCGCCAAGAAGTCCTCCACCAAGAAGTCCTCCGCCACGAAGGCTCCGGCCAAGGGGTCGGCGACCAAGAAGTCGTCGTCGGCCTCGGCCAGGAAGTCGAGCACGCGCAGGTCTTCCAGCGGCACCTCGAGCAGCTCCGGCCGTTCGGGCACGAAGTCCAGCGGCACTCGCCCGTCGACCGCGAAGAAGGCCCCGGCGAAGAGGTCGACCGCGAAGAAGGCCCCGGCGAAGAGGTCGACCGCGAAGAAGGCCCCGGCGAAGAAGTCGACCGCGAAGAAGGCCCCGGCGAAGAAGTCGACCGCGAAGAAGTCAACCAGCAGCCGGTCCCGGAGCCGGTCGGCTGGAAGCGCAAGCAAGCGGCAGACGTCGTCGCGACGTTCCGGACGCTGAGCCCAGAGGAGAGGCGACATGGCTGAGAACAAGGGACTGATGGGCTCGCTCGGGGAGGCCGCGAAGAACAACCCGGCCCTGAGCAGGCTGCGCGACGAGGCGTCGGACTACCTGCAGGCGCGCGGGCAGGGCCTGACCAAGAACCTCGGCAGCAGGCTCGAGGACGCGACCAGCAGGCTGCAGGAGCACACGGAGAACGGCGGCATCCTCGGCAGGGGCGCAGCCGAAGGCGCCAAGAGCATGGCCAAGGGCGAAAACCCGGTCGCGGGTGCGGCCAAGGGTGCGGCCGGCGGGCTCAAGGACAAGGTCAAGGAGAAGATCCCGGGCATGGGCGGGGGCTCGGGAGGTGCGAAGGCCACCAAGGCGACGATCATCACCGAGGAGATCGACGTCGGCGCCCCGGTCAGCGTGGTCTACAACCAGTGGACGCAGTACCAGGACTTCCCCGACTTCATGAAGAAGGTCGAGCACGCCGAGCAGGAGGACGAGGAAGAACGGCCCACCGTCAAGTTCAAGGCTCAGGTGCTGTGGTCGCACCGCAGCTGGGAAGCCACGATCAAGGAGCAGGTACCCGACGAGAAGATCACCTGGCGCTCCGAGGGTGAGAAGGGATACGTCGACGGTACGGTGACTTTCCACGAGCTCGCGCCCCGGCTGACGCGGGTGATCGTGGTGCTGGAGTACTACCCGCAGGGCTTCATGGAGCGCACCGGAAACATCTGGCGCGCGCAGGGCCGGCGGGCCCGTCTGGAGCTCAAGCACTTCCGCCGCCACGTGATGATGAACGCGATGCACGCGCCCGAGGAGCTCGAGGGCTGGCGCGGGGTGGTCCGCGACGAGGAGGTCGAGCGCTCCCACGACGAGGTCGTCGAGGACGAGAAGGAGGACCAGGAGTCCGAGGACGAAGGGTACGAGGAGGAGCCCGAGGGCGAGGAAGCCGAGTACGACGAGCCCGAGGCCGAGGAAGGCGAGTACGACGAGGGTGAGGAAGAGCCCGAGGAGTACGAGGACGCCGAGGGCGAGTACGACGAGGAGCCCGAGGACGAAGACGCCGAGGGCGAGTACGACGAGGAGCCCGAGGACGAAGAGGCCGAGGAGGAGTACGAGGAGGAGCCGGAGGCCGAGGAGGAAGAGTACGAGGAGGAGCCCGAGGAAGAGGAGCCTCCGCCGCGACGTCGTCGCCGTCGCTGAACGTACGAACGGCTCCGGACCTACCGTGGTCCGGAGCCGTTCTGTGTCGTGTCAGCCGAAGAAGCCGACGCCGGGGCCGACGATAAGCCCGATGACGATCAGCACGATGCCCCAGAGCATCTCTCCGCGTACGAGCGACACGACTCCCGCGATCACCAGGATCGCGGCGATGATCAGCAGCACGGTCGACGTCATGGCGAACCCTCCCGGGCACCGAACACGCGTCGGCACCCCTACTCCGGTAGTACTACCCCAACGCGGCGGGCGGTAGCGGCCTGCCCGTCTCGTCACACTGCGTCACCCGTCAGGCCTGGTGTGGTGGCGCGTCGGCCGGGGTTCTGCAGGACTCGGTGATCTCCGCACCCGCGCCGTGAGAACGTGCGCACCCCCGACCGCGTGGCTGCGCCACTTCTCACGGCACGCGGGCCGAGAGCGCTCGACCTGGCAGGATAGGCGCGTGCCCGCCTCTTCGCGCTCACTGCTCGTGGTCGACGCCGCCAACGTCATCGGGTCCCGCCCCGACGGCTGGTGGCACGACCGCGCCGGTGCCGCGCAGCGCCTCGTGCAGTCACTCGTCGAGCGTCACACTGACGACAACGACGACGACCCGGACATCGTTGTCGTGCTCGAGGGCGAGGCGCGAAGCGGCGTCCCCGCCGGCGGAGGTGATCCTGTCACAGTGGTCCACGCGCACCGATCCGGTGACGACGAGATCGTGAGCGTCGTCGCCACTGCTGTTGCCGAGGACCCCGAACGCAGCATCACGGTGGTGACCGCCGACCGCGGGTTGCGGGGGCGAGTCGAGGACCTGGGCGCACAGACACAGGGGCCCCGGTGGCTGTCGCGTTGAGACCAGTGGCGAGGACCGGCGCTCACGACCCCATCAGGTCGGCGGGCCGGCGCCCGGAGATCGAGGCGTCCAGCACCTCCACCGTGTGCGCGGTGGCCATCAGGGTGCCGGCACGGCGCATGGCCGCCGAGATCTGCAGCAGGCATCCGGGGTTGGCGGTCACCAGCAGCTCGGCCTCTGTCCGGGCGACGTTGGCGGCCTTGCGGTCACCGAGCTCGCCGGCCGGCTCGGGGTTGAGGAGGTTCCAGACCCCGGCGCTTCCGCAGCACACGCTGCCCTCGGAGATCTCGCGCAGCTGCAGCCCGGGAACCTGCCCGAGCAGCGCGCGCGGAGGGGTGCGCACGCCTTGGGCGTGGGCGAGGTGGCAGGCGTCGTGGTAGGCCACCGTGACCGGAAGTGGATGCCGTGGGGCGACCGGCCCGAGCTCGACCAGTACCTCGCTGACGTCGCGCACCCTGGCGGCGAAGGCCTGCGCGCGCTCGGCGTACGACGGGTCGTCGGCGAGCAGGTCGGCGTACTCCTTCATCGACGAGCCGCAGCCGGCCGAGTTGACCACGACGTAGTCGACCTCGTGCTCGTCGAACGCGTCCACCAGCGCGCGAGCGAAGCCCTGTGCCTCGGCGCGGCGCCCAGTGTGCATGCTCAGCGCGCCACAGCACTGCTGGGACGGCGGGATCACCACGTCGCAGCCCTCGGCGGCGAGCACCCGGGCGGTCGCGGCGTTGACGTGGGGGAAGAACTCCCGCTGCACGCAGCCGGTGAGCATTCCCACCACGGCACGACGGGTGCCCAAGGCGCGTACGCGCTCCGGTGGACGGCTCGCGTGCCGTAGCGGCGGTGCGACCGCTTCCATCGTCGCCAGCGTCGACGGAAGCCGGTCCAGCAGGCCGCTGCGCCGCAGCAGCCGCTGCAGACCCGAGCGCTGGTAGGCCAGCAGCGGCAGCCGCAACGCGCGCAGCCGCGCGGGATAGGGGAAGAGCGCGAAGATCGCCTCACGCAGCAGCCTGTCGCCGCGGCTGCGCTCGTGGCGTCGTTCGATCTGCGCGCGCGTCGGCTCCAGGATGTGGTCGTACTGCACTCCGGAGGGGCAGGCGGTCACGCACGCCATGCAGCCCAGGCACGCGTCGATGTGCCCGACCATCGCGTCGCTCATCGGCGCACCGTGCGCGCCCTGCTCGACCAGGTGGATGCGTCCGCGGGGGGAGTCCATCTCCTCGCCCCACAGCACGTAGGTCGGGCAGGTCGGCAGGCAGAACCCACAGTGCACGCAGTCGGCGAGCAGCTCCTGCGAGGGCGGATGGTCCTCGTCGAACGCCCCCTCCGGCGGAGGCGGGGCGAACATGTCCCCGGTGCCCACGGGTGCATTCTGCGCGGTCATCAGATCCCTCCCACGAAGCGGCCGGGCGAGAACCGGTGCTCGGGGTCGAACTCGTCCTTGACCCGGCGCATCAGGTCAAGCCCGGCGACAGGCCCCCAGGCGTCGACCAGGTCGCGCACCGCCGCCGGCGCCTGCAGCGCCACGGCACTGCCCTCGCGCGCGGCCTCGCGCAGGTGGGTGACCGTGCGCGCGACCGCCTGCGGGTCCGTGTCACCGCGCAGCACGACGTACAGCACGCCGACGCCGGCGCTGCCCTGAAGATGGCACGGGACGCCGTAGCGCGACTCTGCCGCCTGCACGGTGCGCAGCACCGAGCCCACCGCGGGGATCGGCACCGCCACCTTGACCAGGGTGTCGGTGGCCGTCACCGGGAGCACGCCGAGCCGGTCACCCTCGGCCGTGTCGAGGTCGGAGGTCTCGGTCGCCTCGCCGAGCAGGTCGAGCACCTGGCGCGACCGTCCGTCGATACCGGTACGGGTGCCCTCGAGCAGCACGAACACGTCGGCCCCGGCTGCGCTGACCGTGCGCCGAACCTCCACCGCCGACGGCGCCACCTGCGACCCCGCGACGCGCGCGGCGGCGCCGGCGGCCGCCTGAGGGTCGGTGTACCAGGCCTTGAGCCACATGCGCGCACGCGGCAGCGGATGCAGACGAACCACCAGCGAGCAGATCAGTCCGAGCGTGCCGTAGGCGCCACCGAGCAGCTTGGCCACGTCGTAGCCGGCGACGTTCTTGACCACCTTGCTGCCCGCCGTGGCCACGGTGCCGTCGGCGCGCACCATGGTCACGCCGAGCACCTGGTCGCGCGGCGTTCCGTACAGCAGGCGCCGCGGGCCGCTGCGCGTGGTCGACACCGTGCCGCCCACCGTCGCTCCTCTGAGCGGCTGGTCGAGGGCCAGCTGCTGGCCGTGCTCGCCGACATGTGCGTTGACCGCGTCGAGGGTCGCGCCCGCCTCGACGACACAGACCAGGTCACCGGGGTTGTGCTCGACCACCCGGTCCATCCGTCCGGTGCTGACCACCAGGTCGGCCGAGTGTGGCGGCGCGCCCCAGGACAACGCGGTTCCCCGCCCACGGGGTACGACGGTCAGCCCCAGCCCGGCCGCGGTCTGCAGCAGCGCGGCGGCCTGCTCGCTCGACGCCGGCTCGGCGACCCACCGCGGGGAGACCCCCGCGACCGCGTCGCTCTCGGTCGCCTCGCGGGCACGCCCGTCGACGGCCTCCGCCAGGTCGTCGAGCGCGGTCGTGTCCAGCATCAGAAGATCTCCGCGATCCCGGCCGTCTGCAGCGGATGCTCACCGGAGCGCCGCCCGGGTCGCTCCCCGCACAGCCGCGGCGTCGGGAAGACCTTGCCGGGGTTGGACAGGTGGCGTGGGTCGAACGCGCACCGCACCAGCTGCATGGTGTCGAGGTCGTCGTCGCTGAACATCTGCGGCATGTACGCGGCCTTGTCCGCGCCGACACCGTGCTCACCGGTGATGGAGCCGCCGTGCTCAAGGCACAGCCGCAGGATCTCGGCCGACACCTCCTCGGCGCGCTCGGTCGCGCCCTCCTCGCTGCCGTCGAACAGCACCAGCGGGTGCAGGTTGCCGTCGCCGGCGTGGAACACGTTCGCGACCCTGATGCCGCTGTCACGCGCCAGCGCGTCGATGCGGCGCAGCACCTCCGGCAGCGCCGTACGCGGGATCACGCCGTCCTGCACGATGTAGTCGGGGCTGATCCGTCCCACCGCGGCGAACGCCGACTTGCGGCCCTTCCAGATCAGCGCGCGCTGCGCGTCGTCGACGGCCTGTCGCACCTCGAACGCGCCGGCGCCCTCGCAGTGCCGCCGCACCTCGTCGACCTGCGCGTCCACCTCCGCGGCCGGCCCGTCCAGCTCCACCACGAGCACGGCGTCCGCACCGGCCGGGTAGCCGCAGGCGACGGCCTCCTCGGCGGCGTGGATCGCCAGCGCGTCCATCATCTCGATGGCGGCCGGCACGACGCCCGCGCCGATGATCGCCGACGTCGCCGCACCCGCGTCGTCGGTGCTGTGGAAAGCGGCCAGCAGTGTCACCACCGCCTCCGGAGAGCGCGTCAGCTTGACGGTCGCTTCGGTGACGATGCCCAGCGTGCCCTCCGAGCCGACCACGGTGCCCAGCAGGTCGTAGCCCGGTGCGTCCGGAGCGGTCGTGCCGAGTCGGGACCGGCCGCCGTCGGGCGTCACCAGCTCCACCGACAGCACGTGGTTGGTGGTGAAGCCGTACTTCAGGCAGTGTGCGCCGCCGGAGTTCTCCGCGATGTTGCCCCCGATCGAGCAGATCTGCTGGCTGGAGGGGTCTGGTGCGTAGTAGTAGCCGTGCGGGGCCGCCGCGGCGGAGACGTCGAGGTTGATGACGCCGGGCTGGACGACGGCACGCTGTGCGTCGGCGTCGACCCGCAGGATGTCGCGCATGCGTGAGGTCACGATCAGCATGCCCTCGGCGTGCGGGAGCGCGCCGCCGGACAGCCCGGTACCGGACCCGCGCGCGACGAACGGCACGTCGAGCTCGTTGCAGAGGGCCACCACGGCACGGATCTCGCCGGTGCCCGCGGCCAGCACGACCAGGCCTGGTACGACGGTGTAGGCCGCCAGCCCGTCGCACTCGTAGGTCC
>JALZDI010000373.1 GCA_030862655.1 Actinomycetota bacterium
GCAGGTGCCGTCGTCGGTGGGGTAGTCGTCGCCGAAGACGATCGGCTGCGTGCCGTCGGTGAGCGCGCGGAGCACGATCGGGACCAGGTTGAACACGCCCGGGTCTCCCAGGTCGGGCCAGCCGGCGCCGGCGACGTTGAAGTAGCGCAGGTTGACCGACCGCAGCCCCCACGCCGCGCCGGCCGCACGGATCATCCACTCGCAGACCAGCTTGGTCTCGCCGTAGACGCTGATCGGCCGCGGCGGGGTGTTCTCGTCGAGCACCGTGCCCGGGGGCACGTCGGGCAGGCCGTAGGTGGCCGCGGACGAGGAGAACATCATCTTGGTGACGCCGCACTCCTCCATCGCCTGCAGCAGGTGCGCGGTGCCGCCGACGTTCTGGGCGTAGTACCAGGCCGGCCGCTCCGCCGACTCGCCGACCTGCTTCTTGGCCGCGATGTGGATCACCGAGTCGACCTCGTGCTCGCGCATCGCCGCGGCCAGCTCGTGCGGTGCGGTGTCGCGGGCCAGGTCGACCTGCACCAGCGGCGCGTCGCCGACCCGGTGGGGCTCCCCGGTGCTCAGGTCGTCGACGACGACCACCCGGTCGCCGCGCTTGTGCAGGAGACGGACGACATGGGCGCCGATGTAGCCGGCGCCTCCGGTGACGAGAACGGTCATGGACCTCAGCCTAACGGCCGGCCCACCACTGGGCGGTCACCTGCTCCTGCGCCACCCGCCCGTCGAGCGCCGCCGGGTCGGGATGCCGGTTGAGCACCACCGAGCCTGCGGTGACCATCGCCGCCAGCAGCCCGCCGGCGAAGCCGGTCATCGTGGCCGGGTTGGCGTCGGTGAGCAGCCGGCCCGACGGGTGCAGGCCGTGCGACTGCGCGCTCGTGCGCGCCTGCGCGAGCAGCTGGGCCTGGGTGGCCGTGCCCGTGGCCGAGACGGCGAACTCCGCGTCGCCGTCCGGCGTACCCATCGGCAGGAAGTGGTCGCCCTGCGCCAGCACCGACGCGGCGTAGTCGGTGACGCCGTCGGGCAGCGGGGCGGCGAAGCCCTGCCCCATCGGCCGCAGCGACAGCGCCACCACCTCGTGCGCGCCCGCCTCGACGGCGTCGGCCAGCGTGTCCGGGCCACAGACGACCACGTCGGCCCGGCCCCGGTCCGCGCCGGGGTCGCTGACCACCACGCCGCATGCCGCGGCCGCGCACATCCACACCGCCCCCTGCCAGTGCGTCGGCACCCACAGCGCGACGTGGTCGCCGGGGTCGGCCGAGAGCTCGTCCTGCAGCAGGTTGGCGGTCTTGGCCACCCAGTTGTCGAAGGACTTGACCGACAGCTCGACCCGCTCGCCGGTCCGGTCGTCGTAGAACGTCACCAGCGGCCGGGCGGGGTCGTTGTCGAGCAGGTCGCGCAGCAGGGCCGGGACAGTCGAGGCAGTCATGGCACGATCATCCAATGCGCGAGGCGATCATCGTCGCGGGCGTCTCGGCACCCGGCTGCGCCCGCTGACCGTCGGCCACCCCAAGCACCTGCTGCCGGTGGCGGGCGTCCCGTTCCCGGCCCACCAGATCCCCACCGGACGCCCGGTCTCGGTGGAGCGGGAGACCTTCCCGGGGCTGCTGGCCGACGGGCCCGCGTGCTCGGCTACCTGGAGTCGGCGTACTGGCTCGACGTCGGTACGCCGGCCGCGCTGGTGCACTGCTCCGTGGACCTGGTGCGTGGATCGCGGCCTCCCTGGCCTTCCGCACCCGCCGGGAAACGGTGCCTGCTGCCGGGCGCGCAGGTCGACGCCGACGCGGCCGTCCGCGGCGGCCGCCGACTGCGAGCTCCGCGCCGCCGCACGGGTGTGGTGTGAGCGAACATCGCCGGCGGGGCGGTGCGGTTCTCCACCGACGTGTGACCGCGCGGGCCCACCTGGGCTACAGGAAGCCGGCGCCGCCCTCGCGCGCCTCGGACTGGTCCCACTCGGCCATGAAGTCCGCGACGACCGCACCGGACATCTGCTCGCAGTAGCGGGTGATGCCCTTCTCGTCCGCGCCGGTCTCGGGGTCGGCGTACCAGTGGGTCAGCGCGATGTGCTTGCCGTCGGGGAACCCGCCGCCGTCCGCAGGGGTCCACGGCGCGGCGATGAACGCGTTGTCCGGGTCGCGCTCGGAGCCCTCGAACTTGCTGGCCAGGCGCTCGATCTCGGCCAGCGCCTGCTCGTCGTTCGCGACCGTCTCGTCGTACCAGAGGATGTTGTAGCCGTGCTCGAGGTTGTGCACCAGCATCTCGACCGGCGGCCGGTCCTCGGTGGTGTAGAACTTGCGGTCGAAGCCGGCCCACTCCGGATAGTGCGCGCCGGAGGAGGGCGGCGCCTGGTCGTACTGGATCCGCTGCGGCGGGTTGACGTGGTCGGCGCCGCCGCTGGCCGGGGACTCCTGCACCGGCGTGCACCCGGCGGCCGACTCGGCCACGCCGAACTGCGCGAAGTTCGTCTCCTCGATCGCCTGCTGTTCCTGCGTCCGGGTGACGAGCTCGTAACCCACGATGCCGACGATGACCAGCGCCACCAGCCCGATGACGCCGCTGAACATCAGCATGCGCCGCCGTTCGTCGCGCTTGCGCTGTCGCTCGAGCTCCTCGATGCGCGCGCGGCGCTCGTTGGACTTGCTGGACTTGCCCACGTCGGCTGCCTTCTCGTCGGTCTGTCGCTACCGGGCGCAGTCTACGGACCGGCCGGACCCGCCCGTAGGACGATCCGGCAGACGCCGCGGTTCCGGTCGTCGGCCGTCACCTGCCACCCGTGCACCGCGGCCAGCGCGCAGACC
>JALZDI010000374.1 GCA_030862655.1 Actinomycetota bacterium
ACCTGGTACGCCGGGCGCGCGCCGGCGTCGGTCACGAACGCGACCTTCTTGACGTAGGAGCCCGCCGCGAACGGACCACGGGCGAACTTCGTGTAGCCGGCCTGCTGCCCCGTCGCCTCGGGGGCGAACGCCACCCCGCCGGCCAGCTCGGCGGCGACGCCGTCGAGGGCCTGGGCCGGGGAGAGCCGCCAGCCGCCGGACAGGTCCGCGTGCCGGGCTGTCTGGCCCGCGTAGGACTCCACGGCGCCGTTGTCGCGCACCATCACGGTCATCGAGCCGCCGTGCACGGTTTGCACGCCGCCGAAGGTCTGCCGGAAGCTCACCGCGTGGGTGCCGGTGCCGAGCGTGTGGTCACCGGTGAGCGCGAGCGAGTCGACGTCCGCGGCGGTCAGCCCGAGTGCGCCGCGGTTGTCGCGGAGCCAGGTCCGGGCGATGCCGGCGGCGTCGCCGTCCTGCGGGCCCGTGAGCGTGCCCTGCGAGGCGAGGACCGTGCGCGGGGTGCCGAAGCGGTGGTCGTACGTGACCCGGGCGCCCTGGGGGGCGGCCCGCACGATGGCGCGCACGGCGTCGAGCTGGTCCTGGGTCGGTTGCACCGCGCGGTCGGCGGTGTCACGGACGTCGAGGGTCGAGGTCGGCTCAGGCGAGCCGCCGTGGTCGGGAGACTGGAGCGCGAAGGTGGCTGGTGCCACCGAGACCGTCGCCGCGAGTGCGGTGCACGCGGCAAGAACGGTGGCGCTGCGGGTTCGCCACATGGGCAGCATGGCAGCAGGATCCTTCCGAGAAGGCCAAGGTGGGTCGCACCTGGCACGGACCATTTGCTGCCACAACGAGGCGCAGCGCGCAAGGCTACGGTCACATTCGGTGACCAACCCCCGCCCAGAGGGTTGCGGGGGCGCACACAAGCGCGCGCACACACGAGAACGCCCCGCGCCCCGGGAGCGGGGCTGCGGGGCCGCTTAGCCGGGTGGGTCAGCCGGCCTGGAAGAACGACTTGCGCAGGTACTCGTCGACCGCGCTGCGCTGGACACGGAACGACCGCCCGACGCGCACAGCGGGCAGGTCACCGTTGTGCACGAGCCGGTAGACGGTCATCTTGGAGACGCGCATAGCCGCAGCCACCTCGGCCACGGTCAGGAACGTGGCATCCGACAGCGGTTGCTCTCCATCTTTCTCTGCGGGCATGAGGCACCGTGCTTTCGGCACGCGTCGCTCACCGGCTTCCCCACCGGTGACCTGTACGCACGTGCGTGACGAGAGAGTAGTGCCTGATGTGACTGCTGTGAAGGCAAACGTCCAAATCCACGCCTGGGCGCCCCGCCTGGGTGGGCTCAGAAGTGCGGGTCGATGCCGTGCGCGGGGAACACCGCGGTGCGCGTCTCCTGGACGCAGCGGTCCAACCACGACTCCGGGTCGTAGCCGTGCACCCAGTCACGGAACGCCGGCTCCCGCCCGTCGGACATCCGCCGTGGCGCGACCCGGCCAAGCCGCCGCTGGATGTGCGCCCGCCAGTCCTCGGGTGTCTGCGTGGCCGGGTCGACGGGCCTGCCGGCGATGACGCCGAGCAGGTGCGACCAGGCACGGGGTACGACGTCGACGATCGCGTAGCCGCCGCCTCCGAGGGCCACCCACCGCCCGCCGCAGAGCTCGTGCGCGAGCGCGTGCAGCTCGACGTACGAGGCGCGCTGGCCGTCGACGGTGAGCATCAGGTGCGCCAGCGGGTCCTCGATGTGGGAGTCGCAGCCGTGCTGGCTGACCAGCACCTGCGGCTTCCACTCCCGCAGGACCGGGGGGACGACGGCGTGGAACGCCCGCAGCCAGCCGGCGTCGGCGGTGCCGGGCGGCAGTGCCACGTTGACCGCGCTGCCCTGGGCGTCCGGGCCGCCGGTCTCGGTGGGCAGCCCGGTGCCGGGGAAGAGCGTGCGCGGTGTCTCGTGCAGGCTGACCGTCAGCACCCGGGGGTCGTCGTAGAAGGCCGCCTGGACGCCGTCGCCGTGATGCACGTCGACGTCGACGTAGGCCACCCGCTCGGCGCCCTGGTCGAGCAGCGACCGGATCGCGACCGCCACGTCGTTGTAGACGCAGAACCCGCTGGCCGAGTCACGCATCGCGTGGTGCAGCCCGCCGGCGATGTTGGCCGCGTGGTCGGCCTCGCCCTGCCACACCCGCCGGGCCGCCTCGACCGAGGCGCCGACCACGTGCGCGCTGGCCTCGTGCATGCCGGCGAAGGTGGGGTTGTCCTCGGTGCCCAGCCCCATCTCCAGGTGCAGCCGGTGCGGGTTGGCGCTCACCTTGCGGACAGCCTCGATGTAGCGCTCGCTGTGCACGGTCGCGATCACGTCCTCGCCGGCGACCGGGGCGGGCACCTGGGCAAGCCCGTCACGCCCGACGACCTGCAGCGCCCGGGCCAGCCGCATCGTGAGATCGACGCGCAGCGGCGCCATCGGGTGACCGGCGCCGAAGTCGTACGCGGTCAACGAGTCGTCGAAGACGACACATGCACTGCCCGTCATGCTCGGACCTTACCCACGCGCTGCGGCCTCGCCCCTCAGGCACCGACGTGAAAGCGCACCCGCGCATGCTCGAAGCGGTCGACGTGTTCTATGCCGAGCGCAGTGGCGGGGGTCAGGCAGCCGCCGCGCCCAGGCGTGGTCGCCGGCTCGGCGAGCATCAGGCCGGCCTCGCCCAGCATCCGCGCCGTCGCCAGGTACCCGGGGTGCCCGCTGGCGTCGACCCGGATCTGCACGCGCGCGCCGCCGGAGGTGCGGGCGTCGAGGTCGAGCCGCCAGCTCCAGCC
>JALZDI010000072.1 GCA_030862655.1 Actinomycetota bacterium
CTCGATGGCGCAGCAGGCCAGGCCGAACGTGGCGGGCCAGAACGACGCCTTGCGCATGTAGCCGGCCACGCCCTCGACGGTCGTCAGCAGGACGCCGCTGGGGAGCTTCTCCTCGATGCCCATCGTCTGTCTCCGATTCCCCGTCAGCCGGTCAGTCCCACTCGAGCCCGCCGCGACGCCACACGTAGGCGTAGGCGACGAAGATCGTCGCGATGAACAGCACCATCTCCACCAGTGCGAACAGTCCCATCGAGTCGAACGCCACCGCCCACGGGTAAAGGAACACGATCTCGATGTCGAAGATGATGAACATCATCGCGATGATGTAGTACTTCACCGGGAAACGCCCCCCGCCGACAGGCTGCGGTGTCGGCTCGATGCCGCACTCGTAGGAGTCCAGCCGCGCGCGGTTGTAGCGACGCGGTCCGGTGAGGGTGCTGACCACGACCGAGAACACGGCGAAGCCGCCCCCGAGAATCAGCAGCCCGAGAATCGGCACGTACAGGTCCACGCCGACTTCTCCCCTCTCCTGGTCGTTCGCCCTCGTCGTCTGCGTCTGTGTTGCTTGTCTGTGTCGTCTGCGGCGCCCGACGGCCCACCGGTTGGTCATCCTAGGCGCGCGCCACTTCCACCTCTCAGGCCGCCGGTGCCATCTTGCTCATCGCGTTGATCACCCGGTCCATCGCGTCGCCACCGCGCGGGTCGGTGAGGTTGGCGAGCAGCTTGAGGGTGAACCTCATCAGCAGCGGACGGGGCAGGCCGTACCGCGTGCCGTACTTCATCACGTGCGGGTTGCCGATGGTGCGCGCGAACAGCCGGCCCAGCGTGTAGTAGCCGCCGTAGCGCGCGTCCAGAGCCCTCGGGTACGCCGCCAGCGCGAGCTCGCGTTGGTGGCCGTCCGGGCGCGAGAGCGCCTCGGCGACGACCTCGGCGGCCATCTCGCCGGACTCCATCGCGTAGGCGATGCCCTCGCCGTTGAACGGGTTGACCATGCCGCCGGAGTCGCCGACGAGCATCAGCCCGTCCTGGTAGTGCGGCTTGCGGTTGAAGCCCATCGGCAGCGCGGCGCCGCGGATCTCGCCGACCATGGTGTCGTCGCGGAAGCCCCACTCGGCTGGGGTGTTGGCCACCCAGCGCCGCAGGACCTCCTTGTAGTCGATCCTGCCGAACGCCTCGGAGGTGTTGAGGATGCCGAGGCCGACGTTCGCCGTACCGTCGCCGACGCCGAAGATCCAGCCGTAGCCGGGCAGCAGGTTGCCCCGGCCTGGCTTGCCGTCCCACAGCTCCAGCCACGACTCCATCCAGTCGTCGTCGTGGCGCGGGCTGGAGTAGTAGGTGCGTACGGCGACCCCCATCGGGCGGTCGTCGCGCTTGTGCCAGCCCATCGCCAGCGCCATCCGCGCGGAGACCCCGTCGGCGGCGACCACGACCGGGGCGCGGTACTCGCACGGCTGACCGGTACGGCGGCCGTTGTCGTCGACCGCACGCGCCTGCACCCCGACGACGCGGCCGGTGATCTCGTCGAGCACCGGGCCGGTGACGGCGGTGCGCTGCTGCAGCCGGGCGCCGACCTTCTGCGCCTGCTCGGCCAGGATCTCGTCGAAGTCGTAGCGGGTGCGGACCAGGCCGTAGTCGGGGAACGACGCCAGCTCGGGCCAGCGCAGCTCGAGGTGGTGGCCGCCGCCTACGATGCGCAGGCCGTGGTTCCGGATCCAGCCGGGGGCGCCGATGTCGATGCCCATCCTGGTCAGCTGGCGCACCGCGCGGGGGGTCAGGCCGTCGCCGCAGACCTTCTCGCGCGGGAACGCGGTCTTCTCCAGCAGCAGCACGTCGAGGCCGGTCTGGGCCAGGTGGTACGCGGTGGTGGCGCCGGCGGGTCCCGCCCCGACCACGATGACGTCGGCATGCCGCTCGTCGGCGGTGGTCCGCGTCATGACGGTCCCCTCACCCTTCCGCTCGTGTCGCCGCGACTTGTTAGCTTGTGAAAAACTTCACGAACCCTGGCTGCGCTCAGTCTAGGCCCATGCGTCCAGGCGCGCGAACCGCCCGGTGCAGGGCCACGATGCCGCCGGACAGGTTGCGCCACTGCACGGTCGCCCAGCCGGCCCGCTGCAGTCGGGCGGACAGCGCCGGCTGGTCGGGCCAGGCGCGGATCGACTCGGCCAGGTAGACGTAGGCGTCGGGGCTGGACGACACCCTCCGCGCCACCGCCGGCAGCGCGCGCATGAGGTACTCGACGTAGACCGTGCGCAGCGGCGCCCAGGTGGGGTGGCTGAACTCGCACACCACCAGCCGCCCGCCGGGCCGGGTGACCCGCAGCATCTCCCCCAGCGCGGTGTCGACGTCGACGACGTTGCGCAGGCCGAACGAGATCGTGACCGCGTCGAAGGACGCGTCGGCGAACGGCAGCCGGGTGCCGTCGCCGGCGGTGAACGGCAGCTGCGGCAGGTTGCGCTTGCCCACCGCCAGCATCCCCTGGGAGAAGTCGCACGGCACCACGGTCGCGCCCGCCTCGGCGAACGGCAGGCTCGACGTGCCGGTGCCGGCGGCGAGGTCGAGCACGCGCTCCCCCGGCCGCGGGGCGACCGCGGTGACCACGGCCCGGCGCCACCGCCGGTCCTGGCCCAGCGACAGCACGTCGTTGGTGAGGTCGTAGCGCCGCGCGACCTCGTCGAACATGGCCGCGACCTGGTGCGGCTGCTTGTCGAGGCACGCGCGGGCTGCGGTGCCCGCTCCCCCGCAGTTCGCCCGTCGTTCCGCTCCGCGCTCTGGCCTCGGTCGCACGGCGTCAGCCTCCCACGCCGAGCGCGGTCGCCCGCGGCGCGGGTCGTACGCTTGCGCCTCGTGACGACTCCTGCCGCAGGCGAGCCCCGACCGGCACCGCTGGTGGTCCGGACGGTGGCCGTGGCCGACCCGGGTCCGCTGCTGTCGCTGCTGCCCGACACCGGCCCGCTGGCGTGGGTGCGCGGCGGGCTCGACGGGGGCCAGGGTCTGGTCGGCTGGGGCGAGGCGGCCCGACTGGACGCGGACGGTCCGCGGCGGTTCGCCGACGCCGAGCAGTGGTGGCGCACGGTTGTCGGCTCGGCGGTGGTGCGCGACGAGGTGCACCTGCCCGGCAGCGGCCTGGTCGCGTTCGGCTCGTTCGCTTTCGCCGACGACCCCGGCCGGTCGGCGCTCGTCGTACCCGAGGTCGCGGTGGGGCGCCGTGGCGACACCTGGTGGGTGACCACGATCGGCCAGGGCCGGCTGTCCGGGGTACCGGCGCTGGACCACCCCGCGCTCGGCGACGCCCACGGCGACGGAGTCGTCCCGCCGCGCGACGTCGTGTTCACCGACGGGGCGCGGTCGGGCGCGGAGTGGGAGTCGGTGGTGGCCGACGCCGTACGCCGCATCGCCGCCAGCGACCTGGAGAAGGTGGTGCTCGCCCGCGACCTGGTCGCGGAGACCGCGGGGGACATCGACGTGCGGTGGCCGCTGCAGCAGCTGGCGCGGCTCTACCCGAGCTGCTGGACGTTCCACGTCGACGGGCTGTTCGGCGCCACCCCGGAGATGCTGGTGCGCCGCGAGCGCGGGCTGGTCACCTCCCGGGTGCTGGCCGGCACCATCCGCCGCACCGGAGACGACGAGCACGACCTCGCGCTCGCCGCGTCGCTGGCCCGCTCCAGCAAGGACCTGGAGGAGCACGAGTACGCCGTGCGCTCGGTCGCGGAAGCGCTGGCCCCGCACTGCAGCAGCATGAACGTGCCGGAGACGCCGTTCGTGCTGCACCTGCCCAACGTGATGCATCTGGCCACCGACGTGACCGGGGTGATCGCCGGGGGTTCCGAGACCACCGCGCTGGGGCTGGCGGCCGCACTGCACCCCAGCGCCGCGGTCGGCGGCACGCCCACCGCCGACGCGGTGGCCCTGATCGCCGAGGTCGAGGGAATGGACCGCGGCCGCTACGCGGGCCCGGTGGGGTGGATCGACGCCGCCGGCGACGGCGAGTGGGGCATCGCGCTGCGCTGCGGCGAGGTCGACGGCGCCCGGGTGCGGCTGTTCGCCGGCTGCGGCATCGTCGCCGACTCCGACCCCGAGGCCGAGCTGGCCGAGTCCCAGGCCAAGCTGGTGCCCGTCCGCGACGCGCTGGAGTCGTGAGGTCTCTCCGTGCCCGGTGACGAGGTCCTGCACGAGGGTGCCTGGCTGCGGCTGCGCCGCCGCGGGCGCTGGGAGTACGCCGAGCGCAGCCACAGCGCCGACGGCCTGGCCGTGATCATCGTGGCCGCCACACCCGAGGACCGGGTGCTGTTCGTCGAGCAGTTCCGCGTGCCGCTGGACGCTCCGACCGTGGAGTTCCCGGCCGGGCTGGTGGCCGACAGCCACGACGCCGACACCGTCGAGGCGGCCGCCCGGCGCGAGCTGGTCGAGGAGACGGGCTGGCGGGCGTCGCGGGTCGACGTACTCCTCACCGGGCCGACGTCGGCCGGGATGACCAACGAGCGGATCGCGTTCGCCCGCGCCACCGGACTGACCCGGGTCGGCCCCGGCGGCGGGGTGCAGGGCGAGGACATCGTCGTGCACGAGGTCCCACGCGACGAGGCGGCCGCGTGGCTGATGCGCAAGGGGCGGCAGGGCTGCGAGCTCGACCTGAAGCTGTGGGCGGGGCTGTGGCTGCTCGACCGCAACCCTGACGGGTCGCCGGCGCGCTGACACCATCGTGGCGTGCGTGGCCTCGCCGGTGGAAGGCAGCCGACGATCGTGGCTGCCGCGACCTGCAGGATCGTCGGTTGTCTGCGCGGAGCCGTCGCGCCTCGCCCTCAGGACGCGGTGGGGGCGCGGGCGACCATCGAGACCAGGTCCTCCCACTGCGAGACCGCGCCTTCGGCCACGACGGAGCCCGGGTCACCGGCCACCAGCAGCAGGTACGGCGAGCCCGGCACCTCGTAGTCGTCCCACGCCTCGCCCGAGAGCACCACGCTCAGCGCACCGCCGTCGGCCAACCCGCGGACGCGGTCGTGGTCCTCCTGCGCGCCGTCCTTGGTGACCACGACGGGCACCACGCCGGGCGCCACGTCGCCCAGACCCTCGTCGCGCAGCCGCTGCCACAGGCCGGTGCAGATGCCGCAGCTGGTGGACAGGAACGCCAGCAGGGTCGGCACCGGGCTCGACTCCAGCGCGACCGTCGTCGCCTCTCCGGTGGGCGTGACGCCGCGGATGTCGACCGCGTCGCCCTCGGGGACGGGGGCCCCGGCGTACCCGGCGGTCGACGCGGGCGCCCCGGCGTACTCGTCGGTCGACCGCGTCGGCGCGGTGTGCTGGTGCGTCGAAGCCTGCATGATGGCGCTCTCCCCCTGGGTCCGCGGAACCGACGGCGGTGTCGTGGGTCGCTCCTGCCGGCGCCGCTCGCGGGCAAGCCGGCGCTCGAGCACGTCGATGCGGCGCGTCGACTCCGCCTGGCTGCGCAGCAGCGCCACGACCAGCACGGTGAGCAGCGCGACCGCGGCGCCGAGCGCGACGTCGAAGCTCATGCGGCCACCGGTGAGTCATCGACCACCGAAGACGCGTCGACCACCGCGACCGCAGCGGGGGCGGGCGACGACCCCGGCAGCCGGGTCAGCACCAGGTAGCCGAGTACGGCCACCAGGCCCGCCAGCCCGACCAGCGTCAGCGCCGCTGCCGGACCGGCGTCGGCGAGCACCGCGGGCAGCGACGACGGTCCGGCGTTCACGGCGACGGCCAGGGCCGACACGGCCAGCCCGACGTTGACGACGACGTGCACCAGCGTCGGCGGCGCGTCATCGCCGGCGAAGCAGCCGCACGACCCGGACTCACCGCGCACCAGCGCAAGACCCACGAAGAGTGCGAACGCGGCGTAGCTCAGGGCCACCAGCAGGGGCGCCACCGGGCCGCCGAGCAAGAGCGCAGACGCCGCGACGAGCACCTCCACGGCCGCGAACACCCGGACCGCCGCCTCGTTCACCGGCACGCCGGCGGCGCGCACCGCGGTCACGGTGGACGCCGGCCGAGCCACCTTGGACACGCCCGCGGCCGCCAGCAGCAGGGCAGCGGCGACGTAGGGACCGAGCAGGGCGCTCACGCCGGTACGGTAAGCCGCCGTTCCCGTCCCTCGCGGCCGAATCCGCGAGGTCGCCCGCGCGGACCGGGTAAAACCCGGGCCGGTTCTGCCTTCTGGCCGCGCTGCCTGGCCGCTCCGTGCGACGATCGCTTCGATGTCACGAGGGGGGCGGATGGTCGCGACAGTCGAGTCAGCCGGGCAGAGGTTCATGCGTCCGCCGTCGTCCTGCGGCACCGAGTTCGCGCAGCTGCAGTGGACGGGCACGGTCGCGGTCCGCCTGTACGACGACCTGCACCTGGGCCTGCGGTTCAACAGCCCGGCGGTGCAGGACGCCGTCGTCGCGGGGCTGGGCGGTCTCGTCGCGGCCGACGTACTCGACCCCACGCCGTACTTCTCGGTGCGGCTCGGCACGCCCGGCCGGCGCAAGGCCGCGCCACTGCACTACCTCTACCTGGGCAGCAGGCCGGTGCTCGGCACCCGCGACATCGCGCGGCTGCTCCGCGGCCTCGGCAACCACCTGGGGGCGCACCTCGCGGGCGAGCCCGAGGGCTACGTCGTCGACGCGGTCCCGGTGCTGTCGCCGCGCGGGATGCTGCTGGTGCCGCGGGCGATGCTGGCGATGGCGCGGGCCGTCGACCGGGTGCTGCTGCCCGCGGGGTTCGGCTTCGCCGACGTGCCCAGCGTGGCCGTCGAGCCGGGGACCGCCACCGTCGTCGTCCGCGAGCCGCTGCTCGGGCTGGCCCCCGGCGCGGACCAGGTCGCGGCGCTGGGCCCGTCTCTGCCCGAGCCGACCGTGGTCCCCGGCCGCTACCCGCTGGCCGGCTGGCTGGTCCACGTGCCGGCCGAGCAGGCCGGGCCGCTGCGCCCGGCCGTCGGGGTGCTGCACACCACCGGCCTGGTGCACCCGCCGTACCCGTTCGGCGCGCAGGCCGCGCTCGAGGCGATGGCTGCACTCACCGAACGTGCCCCGGTCACCGGCGTCTCCTGGTCGGCCGACGAGGACCTGGTGGCCCAGGTGCTCGACTTCGGTCGCGCCTGAGCTACCCGCCGAGCGCACGGACGGCCGCGGCCCGCAGCCGCCGGTCGAGGTCGCGCCGCGCCGCGCGGTCGACCGGGACCTCCACCACCTCGATGCCCCCGGCCGGATGCGCCAGCGCGTCGGCGAGCGACTCGAGGGTGCCGCAGCGCCGGTG
>JALZDI010000375.1 GCA_030862655.1 Actinomycetota bacterium
GCCGTGGGCGTCGTCGAGCAGGCGGTGTCCGGCCGGCGCACGCCCGAGCCGCTGCGGCAGGCCCGCCGGCTCGCCCGCCGGGCCCGCGCTGCGGCGGCGTGACCGGCTCGTCAGCGGCCGGGGATCCGGAAGACCGTGACCGAGTGCGCCGGGAAGACGTGCCGGAACCGCCTCGCGCCGATGCGCTGCTGGCTCGTCCTCAGGGTGACCTGCAGGTTGCCGGGTTGGTTGCGCGCTCGAAAGCTCGGGCCGTTCACCCGGCTGACGTAGGCCCGCCCCCGGCTGCGGAACCGGTCCAGGTTCACCGTCGCCCGGACCCGCTGCCCGTCCTTCGGCAGCCGGTTGACCACCACGACCTGCAGGTCGCCGCCGGCGGCGCGGGTGGCCCCGGCGGCAAGCGCGCCGTAGGACCGGGCGCTGAGGCGTCCGCGGCGCACCCGGGGCCGCCGCACCGGGTTGCCCTGCACGCTCACCGCGAGCGTGCGTGCGCCCGGGGAGAGAACCGGCTGGATCGCCTGCCGTGTCAGCGCCTCCGCGGACAGCGTGAAGTGCGGCAGGTCTCCCAGCAGCCCGCGGTTGGTCGGGGTGATCATGTCGCTGCCGACGGTCCACGGGATTTGCAGGTCGAGCCAGCTGACCCACATCGAGGCCATGTAGGTGGCCCGACTCATCGAGGCGAACCACTGCGGGTAGGTGGCCCCGTCGCCCTTGATGGCGCCGAACTCGGTCATCGCGATCCGGACGCCGCGCGGCAGCGTCCGCTTGATGTCGGCGACGAAGGCGCGTTCGTGCTTGGTGCCGAGCATGTGCAGGTCGTGGCCCTCCAGCGCGCTGCGCCAGCGGTCGGCCTGCTCGACGCTGAAGTTGGTGTAGGCGTGCACGGAGAAGCACTCGTAGTGCCGTCGGCCCGCGACCCGCACGAACTCCTTCAGCCCCCAGGCGGGGCAGACGTTGATCCGCGGGTCCACCTCCTTCATCTCCTTGATGAAGGCGAACACACCACGGTGGACCGACCGGTACGACGCACGCACCCTGGCGCCCAGGGGCGGGACGGCGCCGTTGACGCCGTCGCCGAACCGGACCTCGCCGTCGTTCTCGTCGACCACGTAGAGCTTGTCATCGGGCCCGGCGCTCTCCAGCTCCGCGAGCTCGACCGGTCTCCACGGGTCCGGGTCGGCGCCCACCCTGACCCGCACGCTCCCCGGCGCGGCCGGGGGGTACAGCAGCTCGAACACCTGACCGGCACGCCCGTTGCTGGGCACGCCCCGGGTGGGGTGGTGACAGGTCCGGCCGAGCGGCTCGTCGGTGATCCGGCGCTCGCCGCCGTTGGCGTACTGCCGCAGCGCCGTGTCGGTGTCGGGGGACATCCAGTAGCGCTGGGAGGAGGTCCGCTGCTCGTTGCCGATCTCCCAGAGGCGCACGTCGTACGGGTCCTCGTGGCCGTTGGCCGCGCGTAGCTCGGCCCAGTCGGTGCCGCCGCGCGGGTTGCCGGCATCACCATCCGCCGGGGAGTTCATGTACTCGACCCAGCCCGCGGCGTCGGCCGGGGTCTCGGTGACCCACGGGACCATCATCACCGTCTCGGCGCCGACCTGCCGCATCATCTCCATGTGCTCGTCGGGGCCGTAGCCCTGCCCGCGGGCGCGGACGTATCCCGACGGCTGCACCCTCCCGTTGGTCTGGCACCCCTTGGTCTCGCCGATCGACTTCCTCCAGTCGAAGAGGTTGGCGATGCTGCCCCCGGGATAGCGCACGCTGCTCACCCGCGCGGCCCGGAGGCTCTGCACCGCGAGCGGTCGCGGCTGGCCGGTCGCCGCGTCCCACAGTCCGTGGCCCAGCGAGACGAAGCGGTGGTTGACACCGAGCAGGTTCGGCCCGACGCGGCCCTTGGTGCGGCCGTCGTCGATGGTGATGGTCGTGCCCGGGGTCTGGCGGGCGCGGGCCGCCTCGGCGGGGTCGGCCCCCATCGGGGTCGACAGCACGAGGCTCGCCGAACCGAGCACGGCGACGGCGGCTACGACGTGGCGCCGGGCGAACCGGCGTGAGGACATGGAGGACATGAGCGTCACTGATCTTCCCCGAGAGTGTGAGCGGGCGCCGGGAAACGGCGAGACTCGGGAAGGTTTCCAGCAGACACACCCCGCCCAAAGTGGGTGAATGCGAAAAACTCGGGGGGTTGCCGTCCGGTCCGCCCCCTCGCCGTGCCTACTCGCTGAGCAGCGGTAGATGCCGGGGCGAGCCGCCCGCGTGCGCGTAGCCGCGGGCGATCGCGTCACGCAGCCGCTCGACCTCCCAGGGCCAGTCGCCCTGCTGGGCCGCGGACTCCTGCGGCACACCCGCGTGCACCAGCGCGCCGATGGTGTTGGCCACCTGCGCGATGTCGGCGCTCTGCTCCTGCACGAACCGCAGGTCCACGACCGCACCGTGCCCCGGCACCACCCGCGTCTGCCCGGTGAGTACGCCGAGCGCGACGTCGAGCGTGCCCGGCCACTCCAGCGGGAACGAGTCCTCGCCGTACATGGGCGGCGCCGACTCCTCGACCAGGTCGCCGGCGAACACCACGTCGGCGTCGGGGACCCGTACCAGCAGGTCGCCGTCGGTGTGTCCGCGCCCGGGGTGGAACAGCTCGACGTACCGGTCACCGAGGTCGATCGTGCGGACCGAGGAGAAGATCTGGTCGGGGTGCCGCAGGCCGGTGTCGAGTACCTCGCGGTTGAGCGGCTCGTCCGGGTCGTCCTCGCGGCACAGCCCCCAGATGCGCTCGGCCGCCGCCGTCATCCCGGC
>JALZDI010000376.1 GCA_030862655.1 Actinomycetota bacterium
GGGCCACCTCGTGCGCCGGGAGTTCTCCGAGGGCCGCGGCGTCCCGGTGCTGGTCGCGGTCGAGAACGACGCGTCCGGCAAGGCCTGGGATCTCGCGCTGTCCTACGCCAAGGGCATCGGCGGGCTGCGCGCCGGCGGCATCAGGACGACGTTCACCGAGGAGACCGAGACCGACCTGTTCGGGGAGCAGGCGGTGCTGTGCGGTGGCGCGTCGGCGCTGGTGCAGGCGGGCTTCGAGACGCTGGTCGAGGCCGGCTACCAGCCCGAGGTGGCCTACTTCGAGTGCCTGCACGAGCTCAAGCTGATCGTGGACCTGATGTACGAGGGCGGGATCGCCAAGCAGCGCTGGTCGGTCTCGGACACCGCCGAGTACGGCGACTACGTCTCCGGCCCCCGCATCATCGACGACTCGGTGAAGGCACGGATGCGCGACGTGCTCGAGGACGTGAAGTCCGGGGCCTTCGCCGACCGGTTCATCAAGGACCAGGACGCGGGCGCGCCGGAGTTCAAGAAGTTCCGCGAGCAGAGCGAGGCGCACCCGATCGAGGCCACCGGACGCGAGCTGCGCAAGCTGATGAGCTGGGTCAAGGGCCACGACAGCGACTACGTGGAGGGCACCGCCTCGCGCTGACGGCAGGGCTCCGCTGCGTCCGCCGGACCGGGTGCGATACCGCACGGTCCGGCGGACGCCGCGCGTCGGTCGTGGGATAGACTCCCCCGCACGGGCACAGTGTCGTGCGTGGTCTCCGCCCCGCGAGATCTCCCACCACGAGATCCACGACAACCTGCGAAGGACTCATCCGCTGTGAGCAAGCCCGTCGTACTCATCGCCGAAGAGCTCAGCCCCGCCACCGTGGAGGCCCTCGGCCCCGACTTCGAGATCCGCAGCTGTAACGGCGCCGACCGCGCCGAGCTGCTGCCCGCCGTCGCCGACGTCGACGCGATCCTCGTCCGCAGCGCCACCAAGGTCGACGCGGAGGCGCTCGCGGCCGCCAAGCGGCTCAAGGTCGTCGCCCGGGCGGGTGTGGGGCTGGACAACGTCGACGTCAAGGCGGCCACCCTGGCCGGCGTCATGGTCGTGAACGCTCCCACCTCGAACATCGTCAGCGCCGCCGAGCTCGCCGTCGGCCTGCTGCTGGACGCCGCCCGGCACATCGCGCCGGCCAACGACGCGCTGAAGCGCGGGGAGTGGAAGCGCAGCAAGTTCACCGGGGTGGAGCTGTACGAGAAGACCGTCGGCATCGTCGGCCTCGGCCGCATCGGCGTGCTCGTGGCGCAGCGGCTGAGCGCCTTCGGCATGAACGTGATCGCCTACGACCCCTACGTCCAGCCCGGCCGAGCGGCGCAGATGGGCGTCCGGCTGGTCACCCTGGACACGCTGCTCGCCGAGTCCGACTTCCTCTCGGTCCACCTGCCGAGGACACCGGAGACGCTGGGGCTGATCGGCGACGAGGAGCTGCACAAGGTCAAGCCGAGCGTCATCGTGGTCAACGCCGCGCGCGGCGGGATCGTCGACGAGAACGCGCTGTACAGCGCGCTGAAGGAGGGCCGGGTCGCCGGCGCCGGCATCGACGTGTTCGCCTCCGAGCCGTGCACGGACTCGCCGCTGTTCGAGTTCGAGTCCGTGGTCGCCACGCCCCACCTCGGCGCATCGACCGGCGAGGCGCAGGAGAAGGCCGGCGTCGCCGTCGCCAGGTCGGTGCGGCTGGCGCTGGCGGGCGAGCTGGTGCCGGACGCGGTCAACGTGCAGGGAGGTGTGATCGCCGAGGACGTGCGCCCGGGGATCCCGCTGACCGAGAAGCTCGGCCGCATCTTCACCGCGTTGGCCCGCGGCGTCGCCCAGCAGCTCGACGTGGAGGTACGTGGAGAGATCACGCAGTACGACGTGAAGGTGCTGGAGCTGGCCGCGCTGAAGGGCGTCTTCACCGACGTGGTCGAGGACCCGGTGTCCTACGTCAATGCCCCGCTGCTGGCGGCCGAGCGCGGCACCGCGGTCCGGCTGGTGACCGACCCGGAGAGCCCCGACCACCGCAACCTGGTCACGCTGCGCGGCACCCTCGCCGACGGCGAGCAGGTCTCGGTGTCGGGCACGCTGGTCGGCATCCAGCAGCGCGAGCGGCTGGTCGAGATCGACGGGTATGACATCGACATCGAGCCCACCGCGCATCTGGCGCTGTTCCGGTACGCCGACCGCCCGGGCATGGTCGGCACGGTCGGCGGCATCCTCGGCGACGCGGGGGTCAACATCGCGGGCATGCAGGTCAGCCGCGACCACCAGGGCGGGCACGCCCTCGTGACGATGACGGTCGACTCCGCCATCCCGGGCACGGTGCTCGACGAGCTGGCGACCGCGATCTCGGCCGAGTCCGTGTGCAGCGTGGACCTGACCGAGTGACCCGGCTCCTGCTCAGCGTCGTGTGGCGATGAGCACGGCGGCGTCGAGGGCGACCATCACCTCGGCGGTGGTGAACCGCTCGTCGGTCAGCCACTGCTGCCGCGTGGTGTCGACCCGGCCCTCGTAGATCGGCGGCCAGCCCTCGAACGGGGTGAAGTCGTCGAGGACGACGATGCCGCCGGGCTCGACCAGCTCGGTGAGGAACTCCGGCGGGTTCTGCTTGGCCTCGCGCACGTCGAGGAACAGCAGCGAGAACGGCGCGTAGTCGCGCAGCGTCGTCCAGTCGGCCTGCAGCACCTCGACCTGCCGGTCGTCCTCGAACATGGTGCGGACCGCCTCGGCCAGCCGGTGGTCGAGCTCGGCGGTGATGATGCGCGCGTCAC
>JALZDI010000377.1 GCA_030862655.1 Actinomycetota bacterium
CCGCGGCACAGGAGGCCAGCCGCAGCGCGCCGCGCCCGGCACCGGCCGCCGTGTCCGGCTCGGCCGCGGTCGCGGTCGACTTCGCGATGGCCCAGCTCGGCGACGCCTACGCCTACGGCGCCGCCGGCCCCGACGCCTGGGACTGCTCCGGGCTGACCATGGGCGCCTGGGGTGCGGCGGGCGTCTCGCTGCCGCACTCCTCCAGCGGCCAGATGAGCTCAGGCACCCCGGTGTCGTCCTCGGACCTGCAGCCGGGTGACCTGGTCTTCTACTACGACCCGGTCAGCCACGTGGGCATCTACGTCGGCAACGGCCAGATCGTGCACGCCTCCAACCCCAGCGACCCGGTCAACATGGCCCCGGTGTTCTCCATGCCCTACAGCGGCGCGGTGCGCCCGGGCTGACCTGCGGGACCGCTGCCCAGGGTCGCCTCGCAGCCGGCCGGCTGCGTGGTCGCGGTGCCTAGGATTCATGTGTGATGGCCACCAACCCCCGGGGATCGGCGTCGCGCAGCGGGCTGGTCGCCGCGGTGGTGCTGGTGGCCGTGGTGCTCGGCGGTGTCGTCCTCTCCCAGGTGGGCGGCGGGCAGTCCCCGGACCCCGGTGACGGCACCGGCCCGCCCGGGAACGCCACGCCGGCGATCCGCCCGCCGACCGGTGGGGTGGGCTCGGAGGCCCAGCGAGCGCTGGCTGCCAGCCGGGCCCTGCTCAGGCTCGAGGACGCGGTGCGGTCCGGGCGTGAGGGCCTGTTCGACCGGGTGTTCGCCGAATCCGCCGGTGCCGCCGAGGCCGGCGACGACATCTTCACCAGCCTGCGCCGGCTGCCGCTGTCGACGTACTCGCTGAGCTACATCACCGAGGCGTCGCGGCGTGGCCCGACGTGGCGCGCCGACGTGGAGGCGCAGTGGGGACTGCGTGGCTTCGATGCCCGCGCGGTGACCAGCGAGATCGAGGTGACCTTCACCGACGGCGCGAGCGGCGCCCAGGTGACGGCGATGGAGCCCGCGGACGGTCAGCACGCGCCGGTGTGGCTGCTCGGCCGGCTGCAGGCCGACGACGTCGGCCGGGGGCTGGTGCTGTCGCTGCAGCCACCGCTGACGGGCAACATCGCCGACCAGACGCGCCGCGCGGTCCGCGACGTGCGTGAGGTGCTGGACGGTTGGCGCGGCGGGCTGGTCGTGGTGCTGCCGGAGACCACCGCACAGCTGGAGGACCTGCTGAACGCCGGCCCCGGCAGCTACGACAGCATCGCGGCGGTGACCGCGTCCGCCGACGGCAGCGGCGACCCGAGCGCACCGGTGCGGGTCGTGCTGAACCCGCCGGTGTTCACCGGCCTCGGCCCGATCGCGGGCCAGGTGGTGCTCACCCATGAGGCCACCCACGCGGCGACCGGAGCGACCTTCCGCGACATGCCGCTGTGGCTGGTGGAGGGGTTCGCCGACTACGTGGCCCTCGTGGGCGAGCCGGTGCCGCTCAAGGTCGCCGCCGGGCAGGCGCTGGAGCGGGTACGGCGTGAGGGCCCGCCGAGTCGGCTGCCTGGCGAGGGCGACTTCTCCACCTCGGCGCACGGCCTGGGCGCGTCCTACGAGTCCGCCTGGTTGGCGTGCCGGCTGATCGCGCAGCGCTACGGCGAGGACGGGCTGCTGCGGTTCTACCGCGAGGTCGCGCGCACCGGTGAGACCAACACCGCCTTCAGGTCGGCGCTGGGCACCGACGTCGCCACGTTCACCGCACAGTGGCGCGACCATCTTCGCGAGCTCGCTCGATGAGCGCTCGCCGCTTCGCCTGGTGGTGGCTGGGCGGATTCAGCCTGCTGGCGCTGGTGGTGATGCTGCTGCTCACGCCGTGGGGCGGGGTGGTCGCGGCCCCGCCGGGCCTGGTGCAGGCGGCCTTCGAGCCCGAGCAGATCCGCCGCGGCAACGCCTTCGCCGCCGAGCTTCGCCCGGCGAACTATGCCTCGCTGGCGCTGGGGCTGCTGGCGTCGCTGTGGCTGGGCCTGAGCAGGCGGGGGCTGCGGCTGATGCGCGCGGTGTCGGCGTGGCTGCGGCGGTGGCCGCTGCAGGTCGTGGGGGTGGTCGCCGTGTTCGCCGTGCTCACCTGGCTGGTCACGCTGCCCCTCGCGGTGTGGGTCGAGGTCGTGCTGCGCCGGTGGGGGTTGTCCACCCAGGACTGGGGAGGGTGGCTGCTGGACGAGGCCAGGGGGCTGGGGCTCACGGTCGTGCTCACTGGAGTGGGGCTGGTGCTGCTGGTCGGCCTGGTGCGATGGCTGCCGCGGTGGTGGTTCGTGCCGGCCAGCCTGGGCGCCGGTGCGCTGGTGTTCGTGATGTCGTTCGTCTACCCGGTCGTGGTCGAGCCCGTGTTCAACGACTTCCGGCCGATGGCGGCCGGTGAGCTGCGCTCATCGCTGCTGGAGCTGGCCGAGGCCGACGGCGTGCCGGCCGACGACGTGCTGGTTGCCGACGCGTCCCGTCGTACGACGACGCTCAACGCCTACGTCAGCGGCTTCGGGCAGACGCGGCGGATCGTCGTCTACGACACGATGCTGCGCGAGCCCGACGAGGAGGTCCGTGCCGTCGTCGCGCACGAGCTGGGCCATGCCGACGCGAACGACGTACTCGTGGGGTCGACGATCGGTGCGGCGGGCACGGCCGCCGCGGTGGCCGCGCTGGGGCTGATCCTCCCCTCCGGCCCACTGCGGCGACGTGGCGTGCACGGCGCCGGAGACCCGGTGGTCGCCGCGACCGTGCTGGCGCTGGCGACCGCGCTGACCGCGGT
>JALZDI010000073.1 GCA_030862655.1 Actinomycetota bacterium
CGCACTACGAGACGCTGGAGGCACACCGCTACGCCAGCCTGCTCGAGATCGACCTGGAGACCGGGCGCACCCACCAGATCCGGGTGCACCTGAGCGCGGTCCGGCACCCGTGCGTGGGCGACCTGACCTACGGCGCCGACCCCTCACTGGCGCAGCGGACCGGGATGAGCCGGCAGTGGCTGCACGCCGTGCGGCTGGGCTTCCGGCACCCGCACACCGACGCGTGGACCGAGTTCGAGTCGCCGTACCCCGACGACCTGCAGCACGCCCTCGACGCCGTCCGCGATCAGGACCAGTAGACGACCACGGTGTCGCCGACGTCGACGAGGTCGAACAGGGCCGCGACCTCGTCGTAGTCGCGCACGTTGACGCAGCCGTGCGAGGCGCCGTTGTAGCCCTCGGCGGCGAAGTCGGGGGAGTAGTGCACCGCCTGCCCGCCGCTGAAGAACATCGCGAACGGCATCGAGGTGTGGAACAGCGACGACACGTGGTCGCGGGACTTGTAGGTCACCGAGAACTCACCCTCGCGGGTCGGGGTGAGCTCGGAGCCGAACCGCACGTCCATCTGCATCTGCACGGCGCCGTCCACGACGTAGCGCAGGCTGGACGTGGACTTGTCGATGCACAGCGCCTCACCGGTGAGGCAGCGCGGGTCGAGCGGCGCCCCTTCTGCCGGGGCGGGCTCGCGGTTGAACAGGTCGGCCTCGGACGGCTCGTAGGTCATCGCCAGCAGCCGGTTCCAGGTGCGCTGGTCGACCTCGCCGGTGACCGGGATCTCGCGCTTCTCCTGGAAGCCCTCGACCGCCTCGCTGGTCTGGTCGCCGTAGTGCGGCGTGACGTCGCCGTAGAGCCACGCGATCTGCTTCAGCCGGGCCTGCAGCTCGCGCACGTCGCGCCCCCGGTCGTCGGGCCCGATGATCGTGGGACCGGGCACCAGGATGTTGTGCATCTCGTTGTAGGTGGGCATCCGGGTCATCGCCAGCAGCCGGTCCCAGGTGCGCTGGTCGACCTCGCCGGTCACCTCGAAGCCGCGCTTGCGCTGGAACCCGCGCACCGCGCGCCGGGTGACCTCGTCGTACCTGCCGGAGATGTCGGGGTGGTACCACTCGATCTGGTCCAGCCGTGACTGCAGCTCGCGCACCTTGCGGCCGCTGTCGCCGGGAACCAGCAGCGGGGCGAGCTCGAGAACCACGGGCTCGGCGGTGGCCGTCGGGTTCGGGCTCGGCTCGGGGGCCGGCCGCGGACCGGGGCCGGTGTCGCGGCCCGTGAGGGTCCGGTGCCGCTCGTCGCCGCTGCCGCCGTCATCACCGATCTGCAGGTCCGCCCCGTAGGCCACGTAACCCAGCGCGGTCACCGCGCCGACCATGGTGGCCACCGCCAGCCCGCTCACCTTGCGTCCGATCACCGGTACATAGTGCCTTTTGTCACACTCGGAGGCGAGACGGCACCCCGAGAACGGGGATTCCGAATGCCGTAGGCCGCCTCAGCCGGCGACCGCCGCGGCCGTCCGCCGTGCCCGCTGGACCGGGCAGCCGGCGCAGACACCGAGCCCGGGCACCGCGATGGCCTGGCAGCAGGTGCGCCGCGCGCAGCCCGCGTCGTGCACGTGGACCAGGTCGGCCAGCCCCAGACCGTCGAGCAGCGCGTCGGTGCCGGCCGGTCCGTGCTCGGTGAGCAGCGGCGCGGCGACCGCCTCGGCCACCGAGCCCCACAGCGTGCGCCGTCCGATGCGGGTGGCCGAGACCAGGGCGTCGGCCACCGGGGCGAGGTGGCGCGCCAGCAGGGTCTCCCGCAGCCGCTCGACGCCGCCGCCGTCCGGCAGCGGAGCCGGGTCGAGCACCCGGAACTCGACGTAGGGACGCTGCTCGCCCAGCGCGACCTCGACGTTGTCGAGGTCGAGGCGGGGGAGCGGGCCCCCGGCCGCGTAGGTCCGTACCACCGGCGTGACCAGCCACCACGAGTAGCCCTTCCAGGCCAGGGCCGCCGCGGTGTGCGGCGCGGCGCCCCAGGCGCGTGCGGGCTGCTCGAGCAGCCCGGTCGCGAGCACGGTCGCGGGGTCGGCGAACCGCGCCGCCGGCTGCCACCGCCGTCCGTCCAGCACTCGCACACCGCTCCTTCAGGCGCATTGAGGTTAGGCTTGCCTAACCGTAGCAGAGGGGCCGGCGCACGGGTCGGAGCAGTGACGCCGGCGCGCAGCGTGCGAGCCGACGTGTCGGTGCCGCCCGGAAGCATGGGGCGTGAGAGGCTTTTCCCGGCCTTCCCCAAGACAATGGCCCCACGCCGGTCGTCGTGAGTAGGAGTCCGCCCCAGATGTCGGCCCAGTCGTCGAGCTTCGCGCACCTGCACGTGCACACCGAGTACTCCATGCTCGACGGCGCCGCCCGCATCACCGACCTGTTCGCCGAGGCCGCCCAAATGGAGATGCCGGCGATCGCGGTCACCGACCACGGCAACATGTTCGGCGCCTACGAGTTCTACAAGGCCAGCAAGGGCAGCGGCGTCAAACCCATCGTGGGCGTCGAAGCCTATCTGACGCCCAACACCAGCCGGTTCGAGCGGCGCCGGGTCCGCTGGGGCGACGGCGGCCGCGACGACGTGTCCGGCTCGGGCGCCTACACCCACCTCACGATGCTGGCCGAGACCACCGAGGGCATGCACAACCTGTTCCGCATGTCCTCACGGGCGTCGCTGGAGGGCTACTACTTCAAGCCGCGCATGGACCGCGAGCTGCTGCAGCAGTACGGCAAGGGCGTCATCGCCACCACCGGCTGCCCGTCCG
This sequence comes from Actinomycetota bacterium, assembly GCA_030862655.1. Next base: position 2,780 of record JALZDI010000073.1, read on the forward strand.
GGGAGGTGCAGACGCTGCTGCGTCTGGGCAAGTACGACGAGGCGCTGGCCAGCGCCGCGGAGTTTCGCGACATCTTCGGCGCCGGCAACTACTTCCTCGAGCTGATGGACCACGGCCTCGGCATCGAGCGGCAGGTGCGCCAGGACCTGCTCCGCATCGCCAAGCAGCTCGACCTGCCGCTGGTCGCCACCAACGACCTGCACTACACCCGTCGGGAGGACGCCGAGGGCCACTCCGCGCTGCTGTGCGTGCAGTCCGGTTCCACCCTCGCCGACCCCAACCGGTTCAAGTTCGACTCCGAGGACTTCTACCTCAAGACCGCGGCCGAGATGCGCGAGCTGTGGAGCGAGCTGCCCGAGGCCTGCGACAACACGCTGCTGATCGCCGAGCGCTGCAACGTGGAGTTCGCCGAGGGCCGCAACCTCATGCCGCGGTTCCCGGTGCCGGAGGGCGAGTCCGAGGACTCCTGGTTCCTCAAGAAGGTCGAGCGCGGCCTGGCGGTGCGCTACCCCGACGGCATCACCGCCGACGTGCGCGCCCGGGTCGACACCGAGACCGAGGTCATCCTCGGCCGCGGCTACCCCGGCTACTTCCTGGTCGTGGCCGACTTCATCAACTGGGCCAAGCAGCAGGGCATCCGCGTCGGCCCGGGCCGCGGCTCGGCGACCGGCGCGATCGTCGCCTATGCCCTGGGCATCACCGAGCTCGACCCGCTCGAGCACGGTCTGCTGTTCGAGCGGTTCCTCAACCCCGAGCGCGAGTCGATGCCCGACATCGACATCGACTTCGACGAGCGTCGCCGCGGCGAGGTGATCCGCTACTGCACGGAGAAGTACGGCGACGAGCGGGTCGCGCAGATCGTCACCTACGGCACCATCAAGGCCAAGCAGGCCGTCAAGGACTCCGCGCGCGTGCTCGGCTTCCCGTTCGCCATGGGTGAGCGGATCACCAAGGCGATGCCTCCGGCGGTGATGGGCAAGGACGTCCCGCTCACCGGCATCTTCGACGAGTCACACGCCCGCTACGCCGAGGCGGGCGAGTTCCGCTCGCTGTACGACAGCGACGCCGAGGTGCGCCGCGTCGTCGACAACGCCAAGAAGCTGGAGAACCTCAAGCGCCAGTGGGGCGTGCACGCCGCCGGTGTGATCATGTCCAGCGAGCCGCTGATCGACGTCATCCCGATCATGCGGCGCGAGCAGGACGGCGCGATCATCACGCAGTTCGACTACCCGACCTGCGAGACGCTCGGCCTGCTGAAGATGGACTTCCTGGGCCTGCGCAACCTCACGGTCATCGACGACGCCCTGAGCAACATCGCCGCCAACGGCGGACAGGCGCCCGACCTCGACACGCTCGGCCTGGACGACCCGAAGACCTACGAGCTGCTGTCACGGGGGGAGACGCTCGGGGTGTTCCAGCTCGACGGCGGGCCGATGCGCCAGCTGCTGCGGCAGCTGCGGCCCGACTCGTTCGAGGACATCGCCGCCGTGCTTGCGCTCTACCGCCCGGGCCCGATGGGCGCCAACAGCCACACCAACTACGCCCTGCGCAAGAACGGCAAGCAGGAGATCACCCCGATCCACCCCGAGCTCGAGGAGCCGCTGAGGGAGATCCTCGAACCCACCTACGGCCTGATCATCTACCAGGAGCAGGTCATGGAGATCCCGCAGAAGCTCGCGGGATACTCGCTGGGCAAGGCCGACCTGCTGCGCCGGGCCATGGGCAAGAAGAAGCGCGAGGTCCTCGACGCCGAGTTCGAGGGCTTCCGCGAGGGGATGCTCGCCAACGGCTACTCCCAGCACGCCGTACAGACGCTGTGGGACATCCTGCTGCCGTTCTCCGACTACGCGTTCAACAAGTCCCACACCGCCGGCTACGGCCTGGTGTCCTACTGGACGGCCTACCTCAAGGCCAACTACCCCGCCGAGTACATGGCTGCGCTGCTCACCAGCGTCGGTGACTCCAAGGACAAGATGGCCGTCTACCTCAACGAGTGCCGGCGGATGGGCATCAAGGTGCTGCCGCCCGACGTCAACGAGTCGGCGGCCAACTTCACCCCGGTCGGGACCGACGTGCGGTTCGGGCTGACCGCCGTCCGCAACGTCGGCGGCACCGTGGTCGACGCGATCGTGACGGCCCGCGAGGAGCACGGCCGCTACACCGACTTCAGCGACTTCATGGGCAAGATCCCGCCGCTGGCGTGCAACAAGCGGGTGATCGAGTCGCTGGTCAAGGCCGGCGCGTTCGACTCCCTCGGCCACCGCCGACGCGCGCTGTCCGCGGTGTGCGAGGACGCCGTCGACCAGTTCATCGACCTCAAGCGCAACCAGGCCATCGGCCAGGACTCGCTGTTCGGGGGCCTCGAGGACGACGGCGGCGGCTTCGGCGGGGGCAGCGTGACCATCCCCGAGATCGACGACTGGGACAAGCAGACGCTGCTGGGCCATGAGCGCGAGATGCTCGGCCTCTACGTCTCCGACCACCCGCTGCTGGGCGTCGAGCACGTGCTCGCCGCGGCCAGCGACTGCACCATCGGCACGCTGCTGGTCGACGAGGACCGCCCCGACGGCAGCACCGTGACCGTCGGCGGCCTGGTCACCGCGGTGCAGCGCAAGCTCACCAAGCGCGGCGACGCGTGGGCGGTGATCACCCTCGAGGACCTCGAGGGCGGTATCGAGGTGATGCTGTTCCCGTCGGTCTACCAGCTGTCCGCGACGGTGCTGGTGCCCGACGCGATCGTGTGCGTGAAGGGGCGGCTGCGCCGACGCGACGACGTCCCCGAGCTGCACGCCAGCGAGGTCAGCGTGCCCGACCTGTCGGTGGGGCCGGTCGGCCCGGTGGTGATCTCGCTGCCGGTGACCCGCTGCACCCCGCCGGTCGTCGAGCAGCTCAAGGACGTGCTGGGCAGCCACCCCGGCGTCACCGAGGTGCACCTGCGGCTGCAGTCGCGGACCACCACCAAGCTGATGCGCCTCGACGACGGGCTCAGAGTGACGGCCACTCCCTCGCTCATGGCCGACCTCAAGGCGCTGCTCGGTCCCGGCTGTCTCGCCCCGCGGGTCTAGCCCCCCGCGCTCAGCGGGCGACGGCGGCGCGGACGGCGCCGGTGAGCCGGGCCAGGTCCGATGCGGAGAGCTCCACGTCGAGACCGCGCCGACCACCCGAGACCAGCACGGTCTCGTGGTCGAAGGCGGAGGCGTCGAGCACGGTGCGCAGCCGGCGGCGCTGCCCGAGCGGGCTGATGCCTCCCACCACGTAGCCGGTCGCACGCTCGGCGGCGGCCCGGTCGGCCATCGCGGCGCGCTTGCCGCCGACCGCCGCTGCCACCGCCTTCAGGTCCAGGGAGCGGTCTACCGGGACGACCGCCACGCACAGCGTGCCGTCCACGTCGGCGACCAGCGTCTTGAACACCCGGGGCGGGTCGACGCCGAGCGCCTCGGCCGCCTCCAGCCCGTACGACGGGGCCGCGGGGTCGTGCCGGTACGCGCGCACGGCGTAGTCCACCCCGGCATCGTCGAGAGCCCGCGTCGCCGGGGTCGACCGCGCGGTCGTCCGCTGCTTCCCCACGGCGGCCACGCTAGCCGTCCCGCGTAGCATGCGAAGGCGTGAGTGCACCCGACCCACCGTCGCGTGCCGGCCCACCGTCGGCGCCCGCCGAGCCTCCGGTGACGTGGCCGCAGGGCGTCGTGACCCTCGCGACGACGGTGGGGCTCTTCCTGGTGGGTGGCGCGGTGTGCGCGGTGGTCTGGGCGGCCGTGGTGGAGCCGCCGACCTACCCCGCGAGCCTGCCGACGCTCGCGGGCGAGCCGGTCCCGGACGGCCGCGGGCTGCGTCGCACCTTCAACGTCGACGCGACGTTCCTGCTCACCGCGGCGGCCGGCGCGTTCCTGCTCGGCCTGCTGTGCGCCACGATCTTCCGCAGGCACGGCGTGGTGACCGTGCTGTCGGTGCTGGCGGGCTCGGGGGCGGCGTACCTGACCATGCGCTACCTCGGCTTCGGCCTCGGCCCCGAGACGCTGGCCGCCCAGGCCGCACAGGCCCGCGGCGCGGGCGCCGACGCCACCCTGCTCGCGCCGCTGCGGGTGCAGGCCACCGGCGTCTACTTCGCCTGGCCGATCGGCGGGCTGGCCGGCGCGATGGCCGCGCTGTGGGCGCTGGCGCCCCGCCCGCCCGTCACCGGGTACGCCGGCTGGCACGAACCGCCCCGGGGGGAGCATCCTCCGGTATAGCGGCTCACACCCCGAGGGGGACGCATGTCCAGCAGCACCCCGCCACCGGAAGAGCCCGAGCTCCTCGAGCTCGGACACCAGCAGCGTCCCGCCCGGCCGCGTCGCGGTCTCGTCCTCGGCATCATCGCCGGCATCGTGGTCGCGCTCGGGCTGCCGCTCGGCGGGTTCGCGGTCTTCCGGCTGCTGAGCGGCGGTGGCACCCAGCCGCAC
>JALZDI010000074.1 GCA_030862655.1 Actinomycetota bacterium
GGTGAGCACCGAGCGGCTCTCGCTGGGGGTCGACGAGGTGCGCGAGCTGGTACGCCGGGCCGCGATGTCGCCGACCGGCGACCGCTGGCAGGTGGTGGTGGTCGAGGACGCCGACCGGCTCACCGAGCGGGCGGCCGACGCGCTGCTGAAGAGCGTCGAGGAGCCGGCCACCCGCACGGTGTGGCTGCTGTGCGCGCCGACGGCCGAGGACGTCGTGCCCACGATCCGCTCCCGCTGCCGGCTGCTGGTGCTGCGCACCCCGCCGCCCGCGGCGGTCGCGCAGGTGCTGCGGCAGCGCGACGGGGTGACCGCGGAGGTGGCCACGTTCGCCGCGCGGGCCTCGCAGGGCCACATCGGCCGAGCGCGCGCACTCGCGACCGACGAGGGCACGCGCAACCGCCGGCGCGAGGTGCTGTCGCTACCCACCCGGCTGCGTGGTCTCGGCGCCTGCATGATTGCGGCCGCCAACCTGGTCGACGCCGCCAACGAGGAGGCGGCGCCGATCGCGGCCCGGCTCGACAGCACCGAGCGCGCCGACCTCGACCAGGCGCTCGGCCTCGGCACCCGCGGCGTCAAGCCGCGCGGCACCCAGGGTGCGGTCAAGGAGCTCGAGGACCAGCAGAGGGCCCGCGGCAAGCGGCTGCAACGCGACGCGCTCGACCGGTCGCTGGTCGACCTGATGTCGTTCTACCGTGACGTGCTGGTGGTGCAGACCCGCGGTGACGTCGACCTGGTCAACGAGGAGTCCCGGGCCGACGTCGAGTCGGTCGCCCGCAGCAGCTCACCGGAGGCGACGGTACGCCGCATCCAGGCGATCCTCGCCTGCCGTGAGGCGCTGGAGGGCAGCGTCGCGCCGCTGCTGGCGGTGGAGGCGCTGATGATCGCACTGGCCCGCGGTCGCTAGTCGCGGTCTCCACAGCACGCGCGGACTTCGGGTCGCGGTGACGATCAGCCCGTACGCTTGACGGCGTGCACCCCACCCCTCCGCCGCGGTCATGGCTCGCCGTCGCGCTGGTCGCCGTACTCGCGCTGCTGACCGGGTGCACCGACCTCAGCCCGCCCGAGGCCGGCGAGGCGACGACCACCAGCCCCCCGCCGACGCAGGCCAGGACACCTTCGCCGGCACCGCCGGCGTCGATGCCGCCGGCCCCCGGCGGCCTGGACCGGTTCTACGACCAGAACCTGAGTTGGCGCCCCTGCAGCGCCGGTTTCGAGTGCACCAGGGTGCAGGTGCCGCTGGACTACGCCCGGCCCGACGGCGACACGATCGGGCTCGCGGTCTCCCGCCGTCCCGCCGACCGGGCCCGGCAGCGCCGGGGCGCGCTGTTGGTCAATCCGGGCGGCCCCGGGGTCGCCGGTATCCCCTACGCGCCGGTGGCGCTGCAGCAGCTGCGCTCCGACGTCCTCGACCGCTACGACGTCGTCGGCTTCAACCCCCGCGGGGTCGCCACCAGCGAGGGCGTGCAGTGCCTCAGCCAGGCCGAGCTCGACGCGTTCGTCGCGCTCGACCCCACGCCCGACGACGCCGCCGCGGTCGCCGAGGCCGAGCGCACGCTGGCACGCTTCGGGCAGGGCTGCGTCGACGGCTCGGGCAAGCTCGCCGGTCACATGTCGACGCCGGAGGCCGCCCGCGACATGGACATCATCCGGGCCGTGCTGGACTCCGCGCGACTGCACTACTACGGCGCCTCCTACGGCACCCTGCTCGGCGCGACGTACGCCGACCTGTTCCCCGACCGGGTGGGCGCCATGGTGCTCGACGGTGCGATCGACCCCTCGCTGACCGCGGTGCAACAGGGCCTGCGGCAGGCCGAGGGCTTCCAGACCGCGCTGACCGCCTACCTGGAGAGCTGCGTCGCCCAGGGCGGGTGCCCGCTCGGCGGCTCGGTGCCGGCGGCCCAGCGTCGCCTCGGCGCCCTGCTGCAGCAGGTCGACGACTCGTCGCTGCCGGGTTCGGGCGGTCGCCGGCTGACCGTGGGTCACGCGGTGCTCGGGGTGTGGCTGCCGCTGTACGTGCCCGAGCTGTGGCCGGCACTGAACCAGGCGCTCGACGACGCGATCGCCGGCGACGGTCGCGGGCTCATGCGGCTGGCCGACCTCTACGTCTCCCGCGGTCCCGCCGGGTACCAGGACAACTCCATCGAGGCGCTGTACGCCGTGAACTGCCTCGACCACCCGCAGTCGCGCAGCACCGCCGACCTGCGCAGGCTGCTGCCGCGCTTCAACCAGGTGTCCCCGGTCTTCGGCGAGGTGTTCGCCTGGGGGCTGGTGGGCTGTCCCGGCTGGCCGGTCGAGGCTGCCGAGCCGATCCCGAAGATCGACGCGTCCGGCGCCCCGCCGATCGTGGTGATCGGCACCACCGGCGACCCGGCGACGCCGTACGAGTCGGCGGTCGCGCTGGCCGAGCAGCTGCGGTCCGGGGTGCTGGTCACCCGAGTGGGGGAGGGGCACACCGGGTTCGGGCGCGGCAACGCCTGCGTCGACGACGCGGTCAACGACTTCTTCGCCGACCACGTCGTACCCGAGGACGGCCTGCGCTGCGGCTGACCTGCCGCCTACCCCTTCACGCCGAGACTGCGCGAGTGCCCCACCCCTTCGCGCCGAGACCGCGCGAGTGCCCCGCTAGGGTGACGGCAGCCGTACGGAGGTGAGGTGCAGATGCAGGGCCGCCAGCCCACGATCTTCCTGCACATCGGCATCGCCAAGACCGGCACGACGTACCTGCAGGAGCTGCTGTGGCACAACCGGCGGCTGCTGGACCAGCACGGCCTGCGCTATCCCGGCGACCGGCCCGGTGACCACTTCCGCGCGTCGGTCGACCTGCGACAGAAGCCGTTCGCCGGTGAGGCGCACACGCTGCAGCCCGGAGCGTGGGACGCGCTGGCCCGAGCCGCGAAGGCGGCGCCGGACCGCGCGGTCATCTCCCACGAGACACTGACCCGTGCCACCACCGAACAGGTGCAGCGGGCGGTCGAGTCGCTGCAGCCCGCCGAGCTGCACCTGGTGGTCACCGTGCGCGACCTGGCGCGGCAGTTGCCCGCGGTGTGGCAGGAGCACCTGAAGAACCGCGGCATCTCCAACTACGACCGGTTCCTGCGCGACGTGGCCGAGCGCCCGCGCAACCGCCGGCACCGCAACTTCTGGCAGGCGCAGGACCTGCTCGACGTCCTCCGGCGCTGGTCGGCCGCCGCCCCGCCGGAGCGGGTGCACCTGGTCACCGTGCCCCAGCCCGGCGCCCCGTCCGGCCTGCTGTGGGAGCGGTTCGCGTCGGTGATCGGGGTCGAGCCCGGCCTGGTGCGCACCGACCTGCCGGTGAGCAACGTGTCCCTGGGGGTCGCCGAGGCCGAGCTTCTGCGCCGGCTGAACCCCGCGCTGCGCGAGCGGGTCGACTGGCTCACCTACGAGCGGCACGTCAAGAGCGACCTGGTACGACGGCTCGCCGCGCGTCGCGACTCCGCCCGGCTGCAGGTACCGGTGGACTGGCGGGCCTGGGTCAGCAACCGCGCCGAGCAGATGGTCGCGGGCCTGCGCGAGGGCGGCTACGACGTCGTCGGCGACCTCGACGAGCTGGTGCCGGTGTTCGACGACCGGCCGGTGGTGATGCCGCGCGACATCCCGTCGAAGCAGCTGCTGCAGATGGCGGGCGAGTGCTTCGCCGACCTGCTGGACGAGCACGCCGCACCTGGCCGCCGGGGGATGCGCTACCGCCTGCGTAACCGGCTGCGTGCGGTGGCCAGGGCCCGGCGAGCGTGGTCGCGCAGGCCCGGCTCCGGCTGAGCCTGCTCCGGTGGCAGCCGGCCGAGCTCGGCACGAAGCGCACGGATCTTCGCCCGCTGCCTGGCCGCGAGCCGCAGCAGCGTCACGTTGGTGCGCACGGCCGCGGGCAGTATCGCCTTGGCCCGGACCGCCCGGGTGGGGACGTAGCCCTCGTGGTCCTGCGGTCGGGGGAGCAGGTCGTCGAGGTCGCCGACCACGTCGTACCCGGCCGCGGCCAGCTGGTCGACCAGCGCGCGGGAGCGCTCGAGCACCCACGGCATCCGCCCCTCCGGCAGCACGATCCGGCCGCCGGAGCCGTGCAGCGGGCCGCCGCCGAGCCGCTGGCGGACCAGGAAGTCGTAGTGCGGGGTGGGTAGGTCGCCCACCCTCTTGTTGAGCCGGCGGACGAGCTCGGCCTCGGACCGGCCGAGCGAGGGGTTGGCCCGGCGTACGTCGAGCGAGTAGCGCGTCGGGTCCAGCCCGGTCACCTGGCAGAAGCGCTGCCACAGCGCGTCGCGGGGGCCGCCCGGCGGCGGCAGCGTGACCACGTGCACGCGGTCCGCGGGGACGACGCGCGCCCAGCGGGACAGCACGTGTGCCGCGTCGTGCAGCCCCCAGAACATCTCGCCGAACGGCGGGCGGGCGTCGAGGCCGTGCTCGACGAGCTCGTCGACGAAGTCCTCGAGCGTGATCGTGTGCTTGTGCTTGAGGTGCTCCTGCCAGTCCGACACCAGCTGACGGGCCAGGTCGCGGGCGGTGAACAGCACGTGCACCTCGGCGGGGGCCAGCGAGTCCACCAGCCGCCGGATCTGCCGTTCGTTCGCCCCGCCGAGGACCTCGTTGCCGAGCACGACCGTGTGGCCGGTCCAGGACGCGGCGCGGCTCGCGACCGCGTCCCAGGTGCCGCGCCAGTGGCCGGCCGGCTTGGCGCCCCAGGCCCGCTCGCGCAGGTCGAGCATCGCCGCGAAGTGCTCGTGCGGTCGGGCGTAGGGGTAGAGCACGCCGTCCTCGGCCAGCGCGTCGCGGTTGGTCCACAGCACGTTCTGCAGGAACGTCGTACCGGTCTTGGGCGCGCCGACGTGCACGAAGACCCTGGGGGGCGTGCGTGGTCCCTCGGAGGGTGGCTGGGGCATGCTGATAGCGTGCCAGGTTGCCGCACCGGGGCGCGGGCACGCATCGGGCGCGGCGCCCGTTGGAGAGACTAGGGAACCAAAGGGGACCTGAGTGCGCACCGTACAGCGAACGATCATCCGCGCTGACCAGGAGCTCGACGTACGCCCGCTCTACATCGGCGGCATGTCCGCGGTTACCGGCGGAGAGGCGAGCGCGCGGCAGTCCGGAGCGGGTGAGAGCTGGGGCGAGGAGAGCCTCGCCGAGGACAGCCGGACCGATGACGAGCCGACCAGCGCGCCGCAGGGCACGGGCAGCTCGCTGACGGTCAGCGCCGAGGGACACGCGCGGGTGATGCCCCACCAGCGGGTGACGTTTGGCACCTACTTCAACGCGTTCCCGGCCAGCTACTGGCGTCGCTGGACCTCGGTGGAGGAGGTCACGCTGCGGGTCCGGGTGTCCGGCGAGGGCACGCTGCTGGTCTACCGCTCCACGTCCAAGGGGCACGTGCAGCGCGAGGAGTCCGTCGCGCTCAACGAGAAGAAGTCCAAGATGTTGGAGTTCACGCTCACCCTCAAGCCGTTCATCGACGGCGGGTGGTACTGGTTCGACGTCGAGGCGGGCGACGCGGGCTTCGTCGTCGAGGGTGCGGAGTGGCTGGTCGACACCGACCGCACCACGCCCGGCCGAGTCTCGATCGGCATCACCACGTTCAACCGTCCCGACTTCTGCACCGACCAGCTCGTCGCCCTGGGCCACACGCCCGAGGTGCTGGAGCTGCTCGACACCGTCTACGTCGTCGACCAGGGCAACCAGAAGGTCGTCGACCATCCGCAGTACGCCCAGGCCAAGGAGGCCCTCGGCGACAAGCTGCGGGTCATCGAGCAGGGCAACCTCGGCGGTTCCGGTGGCTTCTCCCGCGCGATGATGGAGACCGTCGACGCCGGTGCCAGCGACTACTGCCTGCTGCTCGACGACGACGTGGTCTGCGAGGCCGAGGGCATCCTGCGCGCGGTGGCGTTCGGCGACCTGGCGAAGACGCCGACCATGGTCGGCGGCCAGATGTTCAGCCTGTACGACCGGTCGGTGCTGCACGCGTACGGCGAGACCGTCAAGAAGTACACCTGGTTCTGGGGGCCGGCGCCGAACACCAAGCACGGGCACAACTTCGCGCGGCAGTCGCTGCAGGGCACAAAGTGGCTGCACCGCCGCATCGACGTCGACTACAACGGCTGGTGGATGTGCCTGATCCCGACCGCGGTGATCCGTGAGCTCGGCCTGTCGCTGCCGATGTTCATCAAGTGGGACGACGCGGAGTTCGGCCTGCGGGCGCAGGAGGCGGGGTACCCGACGGCTACCCTGCCCGGCGTCGCGGTCTGGCACGTGCCGTGGCACGAGAAGGACGACACGATCGACTGGCAGGCCTACTTCCACCGGCGCAACCGGCTGATCGCCTGCCTGCTCCACTCGCCGTACGAGCGTGGTGGCCGGATGATCCGGGAGAGCTTCGAGACCCAGGTCCGGCACCTGATGATGATGCAGTACGCCCCGGCGGAGATGGGGTTGATGGCCATCGAGGACATCCTCGAGGGGCCCCATCGGATGCACCGCGATGTGCTCGAGCGGCTACCCGAGCTGCGGGAGCTGCGCAAGGGCTATCCCGACTCGCAGATGAAGCCCGCGCTCGACCAGTTCCCGGCGCCGCGACGCAAGAAGCCGCCGCGCAAGGGCAAGAGCCCGACAGCCCCGAAGGGTCGCGTCGGACAGCTCAAGACGCTGGCGATCGGGGCCGCCCGGCAGCTGCAGCCGGTGCGCGACCTGGCCAAGCAGCACCCCGAGGCCGGCGTGGCGCACGTCGACCTGCGGTGGTGGCTGCTGGCCCAGTTCGACAGCGCGCTGGTCTCGGCGGCCGACGGCAGCTCCGCCGCGTGGTACAAGCGCGACCCCCAGCAGTTCCGTGACCTCCTGCGTCGCTCGCTGACCGTGCACCTGCGGCTGTGGCGCGAGTGGGACAACCTGGTCAGGGAGTACCAGCGGGCGCTGCCCGAGCTGGCCAGCGCCGACACCTGGCGCAAGACGTTCGACAACTCGATGTCGCAGAAGTAGCCTGCGCCGTCGAGCGGCGCGGGAGCTGCCCGTGCCGTAGGCCGTTGCGTACGCCGAACCGCAGCGCTGACCGCTTTTTCACGGCACCGCGCGTTGGTCTAGACTCTCCGTCGGCCCTGGCGGCAGGGCCAAGCCGCCTTAGCTCAGTCGGCAGAGCGTCTCACTCGTAATGAGAAGGTCGTCGGTTCGATTCCGACAGGCGGCTCCCACAAAACCCCAGGTCACAGGCTTGCTGCTG
>JALZDI010000378.1 GCA_030862655.1 Actinomycetota bacterium
CCGGAGCCGCCGGTACCGCCGCGGCGGCCGTCGCAGCCCGGTCAGCCGGAAGGTATTGAGCCGACGAGTACGACGAGCAGCCCGGCGCGTGCCGAGATGGGGCTCTACGCGTTCGCGATCATCCCCGCCCGCCCCGTCGACCTCGCCGGCGTCAGCGGCATCGACGGTGAGGCGCCGCTGAGCATCGTCCAGCACGGCGAGCTCGGCCTGGTGGTCAGCCGCATGCGCCTGGACCTGATGGACGACGTGTCCGAGGACGACCTGTCGGAGACCGGTGCCCTGGCCACACTGGCCCGCCGGCACGACCAGGTGGTGCGCGCCGTGTTCGAGCACGGTCCCGTGCTGCCGCTGCGGTTCGGCACCGTGGTCACCGACGACGACGGCGCCCGTCGGCTGCTGGAGGAGCATGACTCCACCGCCCGGCGACGGCTCGCGCACCTCGACACGCACCGCGAGTGGGGAGTGCGGCTGACCCGTGACCCCGACGCGGTCGACCCCGCCGACGAGGACCGCGACAGCCGGCGCGCGATGACCGGCACGGACTACCTCACCTCGCGGCGAGACGCGCTGCAGCAGTCCCAGCGGGCCGAGCAGCGGACCGCGGCACTGGGTGCCGAGGTGGAGGACGCGCTGCGCGCTCACGCCGTCGACCTCGTCCACCGCGGCGGGGGGCCCGGGTCCGGCCTGGTGGCCGACCTCGCCTATCTGGTGCCGTCGGCCGAGCAGGACGAGTTCCTCGCGGCCACCGACCGGTTGCGCAACGACGTGTCCGACCGCGGTGTCATGCTCGAGGTCACGGGCCCCTGGCCGCCGTACTCGTTCGCGACGCTGGAGTCGACCGGGCAGGGGGTGGCCGGCAGTGCCTGAGCAGCGGGGGATCCTCGGCGCCGATACCAGCGGCACCAGCCTGGTCGACCTGCTCGACCGGGTGCTGCAGCGCGGCGCGTACATAAGCGGCGACGTGACGATATGCCTGGCTGGCATCGACCTGGCTCGCCTCGACCTGAGGTTGCTGCTGACCGGCATCGAGGCGGGACCGGTGCTGGAGCCGGTGGCGGCGAGGGTCATCCGGGACCGCGAGGTCAGCGAGGTGCCGGCGTGAGCCTGCCGTATGAGAGCACCTCTGCCGGAGCGGCCTGGCCCGGGCGTCGGGGCGCGGCCTCGCCCGTGCGTGGGCGGCAGCGGTTCGAGGGCACCGGCGAGGACGTCGGGCGCAGCCTCGGCCGACTCGTGGTCACACTCCTCGAGGTGGTCCGGCAGGTGATCGAGCGGCAGGCCCTGCGGCGGGTCGACGTCGGCGACCTGACCGAGCAGCAGGTCGAGGACCTCGGCCGGGCGCTGATCGAGCTCGAGGACACCTTCGACGAGCTGCGCGACACCTTCGGCGTGCGCGAGGAGGACCTGTTCCTGCCCCTCGACGTACGCCGGCTGCTCGACGAACCCGACACCACCCGGCACCGGGATCACCGGCGCACAGATCTGTCTCGGGGACAGAGCCAAAGAAGGGAAACGACATGACCGTCGCCACCCAGTCCGTCAACCGGGCGCCCCGCCCGAGCAGCCTCGCGGATGTTCTCGAGGTCGTGCTCGACAAGGGCATCGTGATCGATGCCTACGTGCGGGTCGCCGTGGTCGGCATCGAGCTGCTGACGATCGATGCGCGCATCGTCATCGCCAGCGTCGACACCTACCTGCGCTTCGCCGAGGCGGTGAACCGGCTCGACCTCAACCCGGACGGGCAGGTCTCCGGTCTGCCCGGGATGATGGAGGAGATCACCGAGGGTGGCGCGTCGTCGAAGACCAAGGGCGCGCTCAGCGGCGCTGCCGACAAGGCCAGGGACGCGGTGTCGTCGTTGACCGGTGACGAGGAGGAGGAAGAGCAGGAGCGCCCCCGCCGTCGGCCCGCGAAGAAGACGGCGTCGAAGCGGACCAGCTCCAGCCGCTCCTCCGGCACCCGGCGTAGACGCCAGGAGAGCTGATGGCGCTGTTGGTCTTCGGGGTGGTACGCGCGGGCCACCCACCGCCGGGCGGCGATGACGAGGACGACCGCCTCGGCGTCGCGCTGGTCGACAGCGGCGGCGTGGCCGCGGCGGTCACCGAGATCGCCGACGACCAGGAGCTGACCGAGGAGGACGCCACCTGGCACCTCGACACGCTCATCCTGCTGCTGCGTGACGGACCCGTGCTGCCGCTGGCGTTCGGAACGGTCTCGCCGGACGAGGACGCCGTACGCGCAGAGGTGCTCGACCCGGTGGCCGACGACCTGGTGCGGAGGCTCGACGCGGTGGACGGGCTCGTCGAGGCTCGGTTCGAGGTCTTCTTCGACGAGGCTGCCGCGCTGAAGCAGGTGATGCAGGGCGATCCCGACCTGCAGGGTCTGGCCGCCGAGTCCCGCGACGAGGGCGGTCTCGACGTGCGGATCGCGCTCGGCGAGGCCGTCTCGGGCCGGCTGACCGAATGGCGCCGGCAGCGGGCAGAGGCCATGCTTCCGGCGCTCGCCGAGCCGGTGGAGAGCATGGTGGAGCTGGAGTCGCAGGAGCCGCTGCAGCAGCGCTGGGCCTTCCTGGTGCGCGCGGACCGGCTCGAGGAGCTCGACCAGGCGGTCGGCAAGGTTCGCTCGTCGCTGGGTACTGGGACAACGGTGGAGTACGTCGGACCGTTGCCGGTCTACAGCTTCCTGGCGCAGCTCGAACCCGCGCCGCCGGCGGAGCAGCGCTCGGCATGGGGCTGGTGACCGAAACACACCGCACAGCAGGAGACTTCGCT
>JALZDI010000011.1 GCA_030862655.1 Actinomycetota bacterium
CGCCGGGGCGATCCCGTCGGGCAGGTCAGGCGGCGCCCCATGCCCGGGGAGTACGACGGGCTCCGCGAACCGCTGCACCGGCGTGATCGGTAGCAGCGTGCGGCGGTCTCGCGGCGCGTGCGCGACGGGCCGCTCCCCGGCGAGGATCGAGCGGACCCGCGCGGCGACGTCGGGGTAGTCGTCGAAGCCCAGGACGGCGTCGGCCTCGGGCAGCGACTCGGCCAGGTCCCTGCCGTACCGCTCGGCCAGGCAGCCGACCGCCACGACGGCCTGCGCCCGCCCGTCGGTCTTGAGGTCGGCGGCGGCGAGCAGCGTGTCGACGGAGTCCTTCTTGGCCGCCTCGACGAACCCGCACGTGTTGACGACGACCGCGTCGGCGTCGGCCGAGTCCTCGACCAGCCGGAATCCCTGGGCCTCGAACCGCGCGGCGAGCTCCTCGGAGTCGACCTCGTTGCGGGCGCAGCCGAGGGTCACCAGCGCGACCGAGGTGGCGGCAGCGGGGTCGCGCGTCGTCGCCGGGCGCGGGGTCGTCGCGTCGGCGGGCAGGGCGGAGGGCACAGGTGCAGGCATAGGCGTCAGCTGCCCAGTATGGCCGACGCCCCGAGGGCCGGCCCAACCCGCCGGTCCCCGCACACCTCACCGAGAGGGCCGGAGCTCACCTTCCGCGCGACCGGGAAGGTGGGTTGTGGCCATCTCGACAGACGGGCGAGCGCCGGGTCAGCCGAGGAACGCCCCGGCGACCACCCACACCAGCGCCAGCGCCACGACGGTGCCGATCAGGGCGCCCCAGCGGGGCCGCCCGTGCGACCCGAGGCCGCGGATGGCCCCGGAGTCGCCGGCGGCAAGCTCGGCCTCGAACACCCGGCGCGGGCTGACCGCGGCGGTGGCGTAGCGCTCCTCGTAGCGCTCGAGCAGCGGCGCCGGGTCGATGCCGAGCACCCGGCAGATCGCGCGCAGATGGCCGCGGGCGTAGAAGTCGCCGGCGCAGGGCCCGAAGTCGTCGACCTCGATGGCCTCGAGCACGTGCGGCCGGATACGGGTGCGGGACGCCAGGTCGTCCACGCTCAGGTACAGCAGCCGTCGCGCCTCGGTGATCTCGGGCCCGATGACCGGCACGGCCTCGGGCTCCTGCGGTTCCGGCTCCGGTTCCGGCCCGGGCGCGGTCTGCGCCGGCGGGGTGGAAGGCGCGTCACCGAGAACCAGGCTCATGTTGCCGCGGGGCCGGGGCCCCCGAGGCCGGTCCGCCGTCCGGCCCGCGGCGTCGGACGTGTCGGCCTCCTCGGTCTCGTGGCGCACCGGGTCCTTCAGCGCCAGCTGGCCGTGCATCGGCGCGCGGACCGCCGAGGGCCGCACGATTTCCGCGCGCAGCGCGCGCCGCACCGTGCGCACCAGCCGCGGCGGCTCGGGCGGTCCCTGCTCGGGCCCCTCGATCGGCAGCGGGGTCCCGTCCTCGAGCACGTCCTCCCCGTCGGCCGGGTCCCCGCCCTCGTCGAGGTCGACCTCGGCCAGGTCGTCCTCGTCGTCGAGCAGGCCCTCCTCGTCGAGCAGGTCCCTCTCCTGCAGCAGGCGCTCCTCCTCGAGGTCGGTCCCGCCGGCGGGCTCGGGCTGCGGCTCCGGGGTGGGTGGCGGCTCGGGGCCCGGCTCGGGCTCGGGTGTCGGCGCCGGCTCCGGTGAGGGCTGCGGCTCGGGCGCCGGCTCCACCGGCGGCGCCGTCTCGTCGGCGACCGCACCACGGGCCTCGGCCGACGACGACGGGCCCTCGGTCACCTCGACCGGGGTGCCGGCAGCGGCCAGCGCCTCTAGCCCCCCGGCCAGGTCGTCGGTCGAGGTCACCGTGGTGAGCCCGAGCGGGATCGCGAACGGCGCGCCGTACATCCTGGTGTTGGCCGCCAACCGGCGCCCGCTGCGACCGCCCAGGTCCCGCAGCGCCCGTTCGTCCTGCGGGTGGACGACGACCCGGCCGTCGCGCAGCAGGCCCTGCCGCTGCCGTACCTCGACCCGGGCGACGTCCTCCCAGAGCAGCCCGTGCCAGGCGTTGCCCAGCCGCAGCCGTACGCCGGTCGCGTCGGCGACCAGCAGCGGGGTGCGCGCGTCGACCCACTGGGCGAGGTGGAAGGCCGCCAGCACGCCGAGCGCGGCGCCCACCACCCACGAGAGCGTCCCGCCCTGGTCGAGTGCTCGCCACAGGTACAGCGCGCTCAGCAGCGTCGCGCCCACCCCGATCACCCCCGACAGCGCCGCGTGCCGGCGCACCACCACGGGGTTGCGGCCGCCGGCGTCGGGAGCGGGGATCACCGAGGCCGTCTGTCCGTCCGTCATCGTGTTGCTCATGCTTCCCCCTGCAGGGAGGCCAGGACCTCGTCGAGGTCGTCGACCTTCACCAGTACGTCGCGTGCCTTCGAGCCCTCGCTCGGCCCGACGACGCCGCGGCTCTCGAGAATGTCCATCAGCCGGCCGGCCTTGGCGAAGCCGACCCGGAGCTTGCGTTGCAGCATCGAGGTCGACCCGAACTGGGTCGTGACCACCAGCTCGACGGCCTGGCACACCAGGTCGAGGTCGTCGCCGATGTCGTCGTCGAGCACCTTGGTCTGCTGCGGCACGGTGACGTCCTCGCGGTACGTCGGCTGCAGCTGCTCGCGGCACGCCTGCACGACCTGCCGGATCTCGGCCTCGGTCACCCAGGACCCTTGGATGCGCATGGTCTTGCTCGCGCCCATCGGCAGGAAGAGCCCGTCGCCCTGGCCGACGAGCTTCTCGGCCCCCGGCTGGTCGAGGATGACCCGGCTGTCGGCCAGCGACGAGGTCGCGAACGCCAGCCGACTGGGCACGTTGGCCTTGATCAGCCCGGTCACCACGTCGACACTGGGCCGCTGCGTGGCGAGCACCAGGTGGATGCCGGCCGCGCGGGCGAGCTGGGTGATCCGCACGACCGCGTCCTCGACGTCACGCGGCGCCACCATCATCAGGTCGGCCAGCTCGTCGACGACCACCAGCAGGTACGGGTACGGCGTGAGGACCCGCTCGCTTCCGGGCGGGGTCTGCGCCTTGCCGGCGCGGACGGCCTTGTTGAAGTCGTCGACATGACGATAGCCGAAGGCGGCGAGGTCGTCGTACCGCATGTCCATCTCACGAACCACCCAGGCCAGCGCCTCCGCTGCCTTCTTCGGGCTGGTGATGATCGGCGTGATCAGGTGCGGGATCCCCTCGTAGATGTTCAGCTCGACGCGCTTGGGGTCGACGAGGATCATCCGCACCTCGTCAGGCGTGGAGCGCATCAGCACCGAGGTGATCATCGAGTTGATGAAGCTGGACTTGCCGGAGCCGGTGGCGCCGGCGACCAGAAGGTGGGGCATCTTCGACAGGTTGGCGACGATGAACGCGCCCTCGACGTCCTTGCCCAGGCCCGCGACCAGCGGGTGGTGGTCGCCGCGCGCGCTGCCCGAGCGCAGTACGTCGCCGAGCGAGACGATCTCCTTGTCGGTGTTGGGGATCTCGATGCCGATCGCGGACTTGCCCGGGATCGGCGACAGGATGCGCACGTCGGCGCTGGCAACCGAGTAGGAGATGTTCTTGCTGATCCCGGTGATCTTCTCGACCTTGACGCCGGGACCGAGCTCGATCTCGTAGCGGGTGACGGTCGGGCCACGGGTGTAGCCGGTGACCTGGGCGTCGATGTTGAACTCCTCGAGCACCTCGGTCAGCCGCTCGACGACGGCGTCGGAGGCCGGCGACTTGGCCTTGTGCTTGCTGCCGGGCTTGAGCAGCTCGTTGCCCGGCAGCGTGTAGGTCACGTCGCCGGACAGGCTCAGCTGCTCGACCCGTTGCGGCAGCGGCGTGTGCGGCGGCGCCTCCGTCGCACCTCCCCTGCCGGCGACGGCCGTGGCCGACGTCGCGGCGGCGTCGCCCTGCCCCTCGGCCCCGTTCGCCGCGTCCGGCGTCGCCTTGCCCTTGCCCCCGCGGCCGCGCTTGTCGATCTCGCGGCCCTCGAGCAGCGGGCTGTCGTAGGGCTTGTCGCCCATGTCCTCGTCGACCTCGGCGGCCCGGCGGCGCCGCGGCCTCTTGACCGGCTTGGTCTCGGTGGCGTCCTCGGCGTCGTCGGCGGCACCGGCCGGGGTCCGTCCGAGCAGCCTGTCGCGCCCGTGCGCGAGCCGCTCCGGGATCGTGTGCACCGGGGTGCCGGTGACCACGAGCACGCCGAACGCGCACAGCAGCACCAACAGCGGCACCGCGACCCACGCGGTGCGGAAGAGGTCGGCGAGCAGCGACGACACGACGTACCCGATCGCGCCGCCGGCCTCGCGCATGCCCACCTCGTCGGAGGGGCGCGGCAGCCCGTTCGCGATGTGCACCAGGCCGAGCACGCCGAACAGCAGCGAGGCCCAGCCGATGACCTGCCGCCCCGCCGGGCCGTTCCGGTCGGGATGGCGCAGGTTGCGCCATGCGATCGCCACCAGCAGCACGGGCACCGCCCAGCCCAGCGACCCGACCGAGCCGGTGACGACCGTGCGCAGCACGTCGCCGACCGGGCTGGGCATGCCCCACCAGACCGCTGCGGCGGTGATGACCGCCAGCCCGACCAGGGCGAGCCCGGCCCCGTCGCGGCGGTGCTCGGGCTCGAGGTCGCGGGCGGTGGTGCCGAGATGGCGGACCGTGGACCCGATCACGTGCGCGACCCCGAGCCACAGCGCGGTGATGCCCCGGCCGACCGCCTGCGCGGACAGCGTCAGCGGGCCAGGCCCGGTACGGCGAGACCGCGACGAGGACGACCGCGCCCGTGGCTTCGACGAGCGGGACCGCGACGCCGTGGTGCGACGGGCCTGGCTACCGGACGACCGGGTTCGCGAGCTGCTCGAGCTGCGCGACCGCGGTGGGGAAGACGTACGGGTCGCCATGGTGCCGAGCGTACGCGATCACCACACCAGTCACTGCTGTCACACGCCGTACGGCCCCCGACCATCGGGGGGCGTTCTGGTCGCCGACACGCCGACCGAGGCCACCACGACGCACCACGCGATGCGGTGGGCGGCGATCAGGCCTCCACGACCACCGGGATGATCATGGGTCGCCGCCGGTGGGTGGTGTTGACCCAGCGGCCGATGCGCCGGCGGATCAGCTGTTGCAGCTCGTGCGGGTCGTCGACGCCCTCGCCCACGGCCTGGTTGACCGCCTGCTCGATGACCGGGCGCACCTCGTCGAACACCGAGTCGTCCTCGGCGAAGCCCCGGGCGTGGATCTCCGGCCCGCTGACCAGCTTGCCGCTGACCGAGTCGACCACCACGATCACCGAGATGAACCCCTCCTCGCCGAGGATGCGGCGGTCCTTGAGCGAGGTCTCGGTGATGTCGCCGACGGTGGAGCCGTCGACGAACACGTAGCCGCAGTCGACCTTTCCGCTGATCTGGGCGACGCCGTCGACGAGGTCGACGACCACGCCGTCCTCGGCCACCACCACCCGGTCCGGCGGCACACCGGTCCGGCAGGCCAGGTCGCCGTTGGCGAGCATGTGGCGGTACTCCCCGTGCACCGGCATCACGTTGCGCGGCCGCACGATGTTGTAGGCGTACAGCAGCTCACCGGCGCTGGCGTGCCCGGAGACGTGCACCAGCGAGTTGCCCTTGTGCACGACGTGGGCGCCGCAGCGGGAGAGGCCGTTGATCACGCGGTAGACGGCGTTCTCGTTGCCGGGGATCAGCGAGGAGGCGAGGACGACGGTATCGCCGGGCTCGATGCTGATCTTGTCGTGGTTGCGCTGGGCGATCCGCGACAGCGCCGACAGCGGCTCGCCCTGCGACCCGGTGGAGATGATCACCACCTCGTCGGGACGGTGCTTGGCGATCTCCTTCATGTCGACGAGCGTGTCGGGGGGTACGTCGAGGTAGCCGAGGTCGCGGGCCACGCCCATGTTGCGCACCATCGAGCGCCCGACGTAGGCGACCTTGCGGCCGTGGCGTACGGCGGTGTCCATCACCTGCTGCACCCGGTGGATGTGGGAGGCGAAGCAGGCCACGATGATGCGCTGGTCGTTGCCCGAGAACACGGTGTCGAGCACCGGGGTGATGTCGCGCTCGGAGGTGGTGAAGCCCGGCACCTCGGCGTTGGTGGAGTCGACCATGAACAGGTCGACCCCCTGCTCCCCCATCCGGGCGAACGCGCGCAGGTCGGTGATGCGCCCGTCCAGCGGCAGCTGGTCCATCTTGAAGTCGCCGGTGTGCAGGACAGAGCCGGCCCGGGTGCGCACCATCACCGCGAGCGAGTCGGGGATGGAGTGGTTGACCGCGACGAACTCCAGCTCGAACGGCCCGAAGGTCAGCACGTCGCCCTCGCTGACCACGTTCTTCGGCGCCTCCTTGAGGCGGTGCTCGCGCAGCTTGGCGTCGAGCAGTGCCAGCGTCAGCCGGGAGCCGACCAGCGGCAGGTCGCCGCGCTCGCGCAGCAGGTAGGGCACCGCGCCGATGTGGTCCTCGTGCCCGTGGGTGAGCACCAGCGCCTCGATGTCGTCCAGGCGGGGCCGGATCGGGTCGAAGTCGGGCAGGATCAGGTCGACGCCGGGGTGGTGGTCCTCGGGGAACAGCACGCCGCAGTCGATGATCAGCAGCCGGCCGGCGTGCTCGAGCACCGACATGTTGCGGCCGATCTCGCCGAGACCGCCGAGCGGGACGACCCGCAGGCCGTTGCCGGGCAGCGCGGGCGGCGGGCCCAGCTCGGGGTGCGGGTGGCTCACGCCGCCCCCTCCAGCAGCCCGGCGGCCACCAGCTCGCGGCGCAGCTGCTCCACCTGCTGGTCGTCGGCCTCGATCAGCGGCAGCCGGAGCGTGCGGTTCGCCATCAGCCCCCGCAGCTGCAGCGCCGCCTTGGCCATCATCGCGCCCTGCCCGGCGCTCATGATCGCGTCGACCGCCGGCAGCAGCCGACGGTAGATGGCCTGCGCGGTGACCAGGTCGCCCTTGCCGACGGCCTCGACCATCGCCTTGTGGTCGTCGCCGGCGATGTGCCCCACGACCGACACCAGCCCGGCAGCGCCGTGGGTGAGCCAGCCGAGGTTCAGCGCGTCGTCGCCGGAGTAGTAGACCAGCCCGGTCCGGTGCATCACCCGGGAGCCGCCCACCAGGTCGCCCACGGCGTCCTTGACCGCGACGATGCGCTCGTGCTCGGCGACCCGGTCGAAGGTCTCGTCGGAGATACGGGTGCCCGAGCGACCCGGGATGTCGTACAGCATCACGGGCAGCTCGGTGGAGTCGGCGACCGCCTTGAAGTGCCGGACCAGCCCCGCCTGTGGAGGCTTGCTGTAGTACGGCGTGACCACCAGCAGGCCGTTGACCCCGCACTTCTCGGCCTGGACGGCCAGCTCGATGGAGAAGTTGGTGTTGTGGGTGCCGACGCCGGCCAGCACGCAGGCGCGGTCTCCGACCGCCTCGACGGTCGCGGTCAGCAGCCGTGCCGCCTCGGCCTGTGCGATCGTCGGCGCCTCGCCGGTCGTGCCGAGGATCACCAGGCCGTCGTGGCCGTGGTCGACGAGGTGTTCCGCCAGCCGCTGCGCCTGGTCGAGGTCGAGGATCCCGTCATCGGTGAACGGCGTCACCATCGCGGTGAGGACCCGCCCGAACGGTGCGGGCGGCTGGAAACTCTCCGACATAGTCCTCACGCTACCGCTGCCGAGGCCCCGGACAGGAAAAAGCCCCGGTGCTGGCCGCTCGGGGGTCCGGTCAGCACCGGGGACTCACGGGGTCTATCGGTGCCACCCCCGCGGGCGTTACACGCTGTGGCGGAGAATTCCGCCCGCCCCGCCGACGCCGGTGGTAGGTGACCACCTCGAACCCGTCGTGCGGCTCGCGCGCGGTCTCCTCCCAGCCCGACCAGTCCACCGGCGGGAAGACCGTGTCCCCGTCGGGCCGGGCGTCGACGCGGGTGATGACCATCCGGTCGGCCACCGGCAGGGCCGCGCGGTAGACCTCCTGCCCGCCGGCGACGTACACCTCGTCGTCGAGCTCCGCGCCGCGCGCAAGCGCCTCCGGCACGCTGATCGCGGTGAGCACGCCGTCGTACTGCCAGTCCGGACGCCGAGTCACCACGATCGTCGTGCGTCCCGGCAACGGACGCCCGATCGACTCGAAGGTGCGGCGGCCCATCACCAGGACGTGACCCACGGTCCGCGCCTTGAAGAGCTTCTGCTCACCCGGCAGTCGCCACGGGATGTCGCCGTCGCGTCCGATCACACCGTTGGCGGCGACGGCGGCGATGAGCGTCACCGTGCTCGTGCCCGGTCCGCTCATACGGCGATGGGGGCCTTGATCGCCGGGTGCGGGTCGTACCCGGTCACCTTCACGTGCTCGAGGTCGAAGCCGTCCAGGGTCTCCACGGCCGGGTCCAGCCACAGCTGCGGCAGCGCCCGCGGCTCGCGGGTGAGCTGCTCGCGGGCCTGGTCGAGGTGGTTGAGGTAGAGATGCGCGTCGCCGAAGGTGTGCACGAAGTCGCCCACCGCGAGCCCGGTCACCTGCGCGACCATGTGCGTGAGCAGGGAGTACGACGCGATGTTGAACGGCACGCCGAGGAACACGTCGGCCGAGCGCTGGTAGAGCTGGCACGACAGCCGGCCGTCGGCGACGTAGAACTGGAACAGCGCGTGGCACGGCGACAGCGCCATGTCGGGCAGGTCCGCGACGTTCCAGGCGCTGACCACATGCCGACGCGAGTCGGGGTCGCGACGGATCTGCTCGACCACCGCGCCGAGCTGGTCGATGTGCCGCCCGTCCGGGGCCGGCCACGAGCGCCACTGCCGACCGTAGACCGGGCCGAGGTCGCCGTGCTCGTCGGCCCACTCGTCCCAGATCGTGATGCCGCGCTCGTGCAGCCACCCCACGTTGGTGTCGCCGCGCAGGAACCACAGGAGCTCGCCGGCCACCGAGCGCAGGTGCACCTTCTTGGTGGTCACCAGCGGGAACCCCGCGCCGAGGTCGAACCGCATCTGGTGCCCGAAGACGCTCAGCGTCCCGGTGCCGGTGCGGTCGCTCTTGCGCGCGCCCTCGTCGAGGATCCGCTGGACCAGGTCGAGATACTGCCGCACGCGGCGAGGTTAGCACCGGGTGGCGACAGGTCAGGCGTCGTAGTCGAGCACGACCGTCTCGCTGGTCGGGTGCGACTGGCAGGTGAGCACGTAGCCGCGCTCGACCTCCTCCGGCTCCAGCGCCCAGTTCTGGTCCATCTCGACGCTGCCCTCGACCACCTTGGCCCGGCAGGTGCCGCACACCCCGCCCTTGCACGCGAACGGCGCGTCGCCGCGGACTGCCAGTGCGGCGTCGAGCACGGCGACGTCGTCGGCCCCCAGCCGGAACTGCGACCGACGGCCGTCGAGGACGATCGTCACCTCGGCGCCCTCGCCGAGCTCCTCGTCCACCGTGGTGCGCCGGGGCCTGGGCGGGGTGTCGCCGACGTGGAACAGCTCGGCGTGCACGTGCCGGCCGTCGGCGCCGGCCGCGGTCAGCGTCTCGCGCAGATCGGTCACCATGTCGTAGGGCCCGCACAGGAACCAGTCGTCGACGGTGTCGACGGGCAGGATCGTGTCCAGCATCCGCTGCAGACGCGCACCGTCGAGCCGGCCGGAGAACATCTCGACGTCCTGCGGCTCGCGGCTGAGCACGTGCACGAGGTGGAACCGGTCGCGGTAGCGGTCCTTGAGGTCCTCGAGCTCCTCGAGGAACATCACCGAGCGGCTGGTGCGGTTGGCGTACAACAGCGTCACCCGGCTGTGCGGCTCGGCCTCGAGCGTGCTGGTCACGATCGACAGCACCGGGGTGATGCCAGACCCCGCGGCGATGCAGCAGTAGTGCCGGGCGTTGGTCGGGTCGAGCTCGGTGAAGAACCGCCCGGTGGGGGTCATCACCTCGAGGGTGTCGCCGGGCTTGAGGTGCTCCAGCGCGTACGCCGAGAACGCGCCGCCGTCGAGGCGCTTCACCGCGATGCGCAGCCGGCCGGACGACACCGGCGCGCAGATGGAGTAGTTGCGGCGCACGTCGTCGCCGGCCAGCTCGGTGCGCACGGTCAGATGCTGGCCCTGCACGAAGCGGTACTGCTCGACCAGGTCGGGCGGCACGTCGAAGGTGACCGCGACGGCGTCGTCGGTCAGAGGCTCGACGTCGGCAACCGCAAGCGGGTGGAAGACGGCGTGGCGGCTGCGCCCGGCGGTGGGCGTGCCCGTGGTGGTGGTCATGTACTACAGCGCCTTGAAGTGGTCGAAGGGCTCGCGGCAGGCGTTGCACACCCAGAGCGACTTGCAGGCCGTGGATGCGAACCTGCTCAGCTCACGGGTGTCGGGCGACCCGCACTGCGGGCAGCGCAGGGACAGCGTGAGGCTCACCGGGCCGTCGGAGACGCGGCCGGACGGCGGCGCGATGCCGTACTCGAGCAGCTTGCGCTTGCCCTCGTCGCTCATCCAGTCGGTGGTCCAGGCCGGCGACAGCACCAGCGACACATGCACGTCGTGGTGGCCCAGCTCGGCCAGTACGGCGGTCACGTCGGCTCGGATGGCGTCCATGGCCGGGCAGCCGGAGTAGGTGGGAGTTATGGTCACCTCGACATGGCCGTCGTCGTCGACGGACACGTCGCGCAGGATGCCGAGGTCGTCGATGGTCAGCACCGGCACCTCGGGGTCGGGCACGGCGGCCACCGCGGCGCGTACGGCCTGCGTGTCGATGGTGCGCGTCACCATGTCGCCCCCGGATGCGAGCGGGTCAGATGCTGCATCTCGGCGAGCAGGAAGCCCATCTGCTCGGTGTGGACGCCGCGCCGCCCCCCGGTCACCGCGGGTACGGCGGTCGGCACCGCCAGCGTGGCCTGCTGCAGCACGCTGCTGACGTAGGCCGACCACGGCGGCTGCATCGCGACCGGGTCGGCGGCCACGCCGGCCTCGACCAGCTCATCGGTGAGCCGGTCGGCCTCGAACAGCTCGAAGGTGTAGGGCCACACCGTGTCGACAGCAGCCTGAGTGCGGCGGTGCGACTCGTCGGTGCCGTCGCCGAGCCGCAGGACCCACTGGGTCGCGTGGTCGCGGTGGTAGCTGACCTCCTTGAGCGCCTTGGCGGCGATCGCGGCCAGGGTCGCGTCGCGGGAGGTGGACAGCTGGGCGTAAAGCTCGGACTGGTACGCGGAGAAGACCAGCAGCCGGGCCATCGTGTGCCCGAAGTCGCCGTCGGGCAGCTCGACGAGGTGCACGTTGGTGAACTCGCGCTCGTCGCGGAAGTAGGCCAGGTCGTCCTCGTCGCGCGCCTCGCCGGTGGCCTCGCCCTGCAGCTCGCCGGCGTGCGTCAGCAACGAGCGGGCCTGGCCCAGCAGGTCGAGCCCGATGTTGCCGACCGCGACGTCCTCCTCCAGCTGCGGGGAGGCGGCGATCCACTCCCCCAGCCGCTGGGCGAGCACGAGCGCGTCGTCGCCGAGCCGGAGCGCGTAGGCGGCGCGCGGGGCGGCGTCGTTCACAGGTGGTCGACCCCTTCCGGGATGTCGTAGAACGTCGGGTGCCGGTAGATCTTGTCGGCGGCCGGGTCGAAGAAGGCGTCCTTCTCGTCGGGGCTCGAGGCCGCGATCTGTGCCGACGGCATGACCCAGATCGACACTCCCTCCTGCCGCCGGGTGTACAGGTCGCGTGCGTTTCGCAGCGCCATCTGCGCGTCGGGGGCGTGCAGAGACCCGACGTGGGTGTGCGACAGGCCCCGCCGGGAGCGGACGAAGACCTCCCACAGCGGCCAGTCGCGCCGGGTGGCGCTCATGCGACCGCCTCCGGCGTACGACGGACAGCCTGCTTGGCGGCGTAGGCGTCGGCGGCCTCGCGCACCCAGGTGCCCTCCTCGTGCGCCCGGCGCCGGTGCGCCATCCGCTGCTTGTTGCACGGCCCGTTGCCCTTGATGACCTCCATCAGCTCGCTGAAGTCGATCTCACCGAAGTCGTAGTGGCCGCGCTCGGCGTTCCAGCGCAGGTCGGGGTCGGGCAGCGTGAGGCCGAGCACCTCGGCCTGCGGCACGGTCATGTCCACGAACCGCTGCCGCAGCTCGTCGTTGGAGAACCGCTTGACGCCCCACTTCATCGACTGCGCCGAGTGGGTCGACTCGGCGTCGGAGGGGCCGAACATCATCAGGCTGGGCCACCACCAGCGGTCGACGGCGTCCTGGGCCATCGCGTGCTGGGCCGGCGTGCCCTTCGACAGCGTGTGCAGGATCTCGAAACCCTGCCGCTGGTGGAACGACTCCTCCTTGCAGATCCGCACCATCGCCCGGGCGTACGGGCCGTAGGAGCAGCGGCAGATCGGCACCTGGTTGACGATGGCGGCGCCGTCGACCAGCCAGCCGATCGCGCCGATGTCGGCCCAGGTCAGTGTCGGGTAGTTGAAGATCGAGGAGTACTTCTGCCTGCCGCTGTGCAGCATGTCGAGCAGGTCGGCCCGGTCGACGCCGAGGGTCTCGGCCGCGGCGTAGAGGTAGAGCCCGTGGCCGGCCTCGTCCTGCACCTTGGCCATCAGGATCGCCTTGCGCCGCAGGCTCGGCGCGCGGGTGATCCAGTTGCCCTCGGGCTGCATACCGATGATCTCGGAGTGCGCGTGCTGCGCGATCTGGCGGACCAGGCCCTGGCGGTAGGCCTCGGGCATCCAGTCGCGGGGCTCGATGCGGCCGTCGGCGTCGATGATCGCCTGGAACCGCTCCTCCAGCTCCGCCTCGGTCGCGCTCTGCTCCGGCTGCGCCGGCCGTACCGGCTCGGGCTCGTGCCCGAAGTCGTTGCCGTACACCTGGCCTCCAGGGGTCGTCGCTACCGCATCATGTTACATCTTTGCCCCCCAGGTGCGCAAAACCGTAACACCGGCGGCGACCGCCGCCCCGGCCCCGGCCGCGCGGCTGACAGGATGGGCGGCATGAGCAGGCCGACCGCGGACGTGAGCGTGCGGGCGGCGTGGCCGGCCGACGCGGACGCGATCGCGTCCGTGCAGGTCAGCGCCTGGCGCGAGGGGTACGCCGAGGTGCTCCCCCACGGCGTGCTCGACGCGCTCGACGCCGAGGCCTTCGCCGCGCAGTGGACGGAGGCGATCGACCGTCCTGCCGACGCCCGCAACCGCGTCCTGGTCGCGCTGGAGCGGGTGACCGTCGTCGGCTTCGCGCTCACGGCTGCGGCCGACGACCCCGACGCCGACCCCGCCACGGACGGGCAGGTCGCCGAGTTCGTCGTCGCCCCCGGGCACCGCCGTGCCGGGCACGGCTCGCGGCTGCTGCAGGCGTGCGCGGACACGCTGCAGGCCGACAGGTTCACCCGCGCCACGGTCTGGGTGAACACCGGCGACGACACCCTGCGCGGGTTCCTCACCGCAGCCGGCTGGGCCCCCGACGGCGCCCACCGCGAGCTGGACCTGACCGGCGACGGCAGCACGGTGGTCAAGCAGGTGCGGCTGCACACCGACCTCGCCGCAGAGCCTTCCTGAGGGCCCTTGACCGTGGGCCGGTTTCGGGGTTTGGTGCAGCTATACGGCTTCGCCCCTTGGGGAGAGGAGGGCCAGCGTGCTCGGACGACTGCCGCGGCTGCACCGCTGGACGCTGATCCTGTGCTCGGCGCTGACCGGCGCCGGCCTCGGCGCGTGGGTCTCGCACTGGTCGGTCCGTGGAGCCGACTACGGCTGCTCCGACATGCTCCTGGGCGTCTGCGTCGCCCCCACGGTCAACCTCGTCCCAGTGCTCGTCGGCGCCGGACTCGGGCTGATGGGCGCGCTGTGGCTGGTCTACCAGCCGGACACGCCGCGGCGCGTCCCGCTCGACCGCCCGCGCGACCGGGGGTAGCCGACAGCACCAAAGTGTTGGTTTGCTAGTGTCGTCGGGTGACGGAGGCGCGCCGGCGGATCGTGCGTGACGCCCTCGCCGTGGGCGCGGCGACAGGCGCCTACGGCGTGTCGTTCGGCGCGATCGCGGTCGCGGCCGGGCTGACCGTCCTGCAGGCCTGCGCGCTCTCGCTGCGGTGTTCACCGGCGCCTCCCAGTTCGCCTTCGTCGGCGTCGTCGCCGCGGGCGGCGCACCGGTCTCCGGTGCCGCCACCGCGCTGCTGATCGGCTCGCGCAACACCCTGTACGGGCTGCGGCTGAGCACTCTGCTCGGGCTGCGCGGGCCCCGCCGGCACGCGGCCGCGCAGCTGGTGATCGACGAGTCCACCGCGATGGCGGTCAACCGGCCGAGCCGTCGCGAGGCGCGGCTCGGCTTCTTCAGCACCGGCCTCGCGGTGTTCGTGCTGTGGAACCTCGCCACCCTGGCCGGGGCACTGGCCGGCCGGTCGCTGGGCGACCCGTGCCACCTCGGGCTGGACGCCGCGGTGGCGGCGGCGTTCGTCGCGCTGATGTGGCC
>JALZDI010000379.1 GCA_030862655.1 Actinomycetota bacterium
CCCGCAGGGGCAGCGCCTCCGGGAGCGTCAGCCGGCCGAGGCAGTCGCCGAGCGGCCGGTAGTGGCAGCCGACCGCGCCGGCGCCGACGTGCAGCACCGGACGCTCGGGCGGGCCGGGACCGTCGGTGACGCGGATGTCGACCACATCGGTCGGCCGCCACGCATCGGGGGTCACCAGCACGCTGCCCCGGTCGAGCGACTCGGGCACGGACGCGCCGAGGCGCAGCGCGACCCGGGCCACGCCGTGAACCTCGCCGACCTCACGGCCGAGCGTCTGCACCCCGCGCACCCGGATGCGGTCGGTTCCGTGCAGCAGAGTGTCGCCGGTCGCGACCGTGCCCTGCTGCAGCGTCCCGGTCACCACCGTGCCGGCACCGTGTACCACGAACCGCCGGTCCACCCACAGTCGCACGTCGGCCGCCGGGTCGGGGGTCGGGAGCGCACCCAGCATCCGCACCAACTCGACGCGGAGGTCCGCCAGCCCGTGGCCGGTGCGGGCGCTGACCGGCATCACGGTGGCGTCGGCGAGCCCGGTCGTGGCGACCCGGGCGCGAACTCGCTCGACAGCGGGAGCGGGGTCGGCCAGGTCGATTCTCGTCACAGCGACAACGCCGTGGCGAACGCCGAACGCGTCGAGCGCCGCCAGATGCTCGGCGGCCTGCGGCATCCAGTCGTCGTCGGCGGCGACCGCGAAGAGCACGGCCGGGACCGGCCCTAAGCCGCTGAGCATGGTCGGGACGAACCGCTCGTGCCCAGGGACGTCGACGAAGGCGCACTCGCCTGCTTCCGGCAGCGTGGTCCAGCAGTAGCCGAGCTCGATCGACAGCCCTCGGCGGTGCTCTTCGGCCAGCCGGTCGGGGTCGGTGCCGGTGAGGGCTCGTACCAGGGTGGACTTGCCGTGGTCGACGTGTCCTGCGGTCGCGACGACGTGCATCCTTCTCACTCCGTCGACGCGGACAGCACGGCCCGCACCAGCGTGTCGTCCTCGGACGGCGCGACCGCCGCCAGGTCGAGCAGCAGCCGCTCGTGCTCCACGCGACCGACGACCGGCGGGTCGCCGTGCCGCAACGGCTCCGTCAGCGCCGGGGGCAGTGACACCGCCGCGCTCTCGAGCGAGACCCCCGGGGCACCGCCGCCGCCGACGGCCGCGACCGAGGGGACCGCACGGGCGTCGATGCCGAGGTCAGCCAGCTGTCGTGCGACCGTGCCGGCACGCCGGTGCAGGTCCGCGATGTCGGTCGCCAGCGCGCGGGTCACCGGCGGTGTGGGCCCGCGCAAGGTCGCCTCGAGGGCGGCCAGCGTGAGCTTGTCGACGCGCACGGCCCGTGCCATCGGGTGCCGGCGGAGCCGGCCGACGAGGTCGGCACGCCCGAGCAGCAGGCCGCACTGAGGGCCGCCGAGCAGCTTGTCGCCTGAGGCCGTGACCAGGCCGGCGCCCTGCCGCAGCATCGTGGCGGCGTCGGGCTCGTCGGGCAGCCGGGGGTGTGGCGCCAGCAGTCCGGAGCCGATGTCGGTGACCACCGGGACCGTCAGCTCGGCGAGCTCGTGCACGGGCACGCTGGAGGTGAACCCGGAGACGACGAAGTTGGACGGGTGCACCTTGAGCACGAAAGCGGTCCCGTCCGTGACCGCCGCCGCGTAGTCGTCCACGCGCACCCGGTTGGTGGTGCCCACCTCGCGCACCACCACCCCGGCCGCCGACAGCAGCTCGGGGATGCGGAACCCGTCGCCGATCTCCACCAGCTCACCGCGAGCGACGACCACCTCCCGGCCGGCGTACGCGGCGGCGAGCAGGGCCAGCGCCGCGGCCCCGTTGTTGACCAGGTGCGCGTCCTGCGCCTCGGGTACGGCGGACAGCAGCGCGGCCAGCGCCCCGGCGCCGCGGCGACCCCGAAGCCCGGTCTCCAGGTCGAGCTCCACGTCGGTGGTGCCCGCCGCAACCCGCAGCGCCTGCACCGCGGCGGCCGAGAGCGGCGCCCGGCCGAGGTTGGTGTGCACCACGACCCCGGTGGCGTTGACGA
Source organism: Actinomycetota bacterium (assembly GCA_030862655.1). Next base: position 2,022 of record JALZDI010000379.1, read on the forward strand.
CCCGCCGCAGCGACGTGGCCGAGGTCGGCAGCGACTCCACGACCGCGGCGACGACCGTGTCGGGGGCGAGCTCGCCTCGGCGTACTCGCTCCTGGGCGGCGTGCACGGCCTGCTTGACCACGGGCGTGCCCAGCACGGCGGCGGCCTCGGCCAGCATGGGCTCGGCCAGCACGCGGTCCGTTCGCGGCACGGCACGACGCGGGTCCGACACGAGGCGAGCCTCTCACGCGCGGTCCGGCCGCAGCGGCCGGAGCAGGTGGCGGAGGCGGACGGGAATCGAACCCGCCTGACCGAGATGCTCGGCCACAACGGTTTTGAAGACCGCGCCCGTCACCAGACGAGGTACGCCTCCGCCGCCGATGCTAAACCACCCGGCTAAGGTGCAGGCATGGCCGAGCCGACGCGCCTGACCCGGTTCGCGCACGGCGGCGGCTGCGCCTGCAAGGTCCCGCCCGGAGAGCTCGAGCAGATCGTGGCGGGGCTTGCCCCCGGCAGCGGTGCGGACCTGCTGGTCGGGCTCGAGGACGGCGACGACGCCGCGGTCGTGCGCCTCGACGGCGGTCGCGCGGTGGTGGCCACCACGGACTTCTTCACCCCGGTGGTCGACGACCCCTACGACTGGGGCCGCATCGCCGCCGCCAACGCGCTGTCGGACGTGTACGCGATGGGCGGCGAACCCCTGGTCGCGCTGAACCTGCTCGGCTGGCCTCGTGAACGGCTGCCGCTCGAGCTGGC
>JALZDI010000075.1 GCA_030862655.1 Actinomycetota bacterium
CGTCGCATCCGCGAGCTCGCCGACACCTTCATGGCCACGATGAGCCGGCACCTCGCCGCGGTCGACGACACCCTGCTGCCGGTGGCTCGCGACCGCCTGGACGGCGGTCACGACCTGGTCTTCGCCTACGTCGCACAGGCGCGTGAGCTCGAGCAGGAGCTGCACGCGGTCAAGGCGTGCATGTACGGCGATGTGAACGCCAAGCGCCTGCACGGCGACACACTGTGGACCGACGTACGCCGGCTGCTGGCCGAGCACGAGTCCCACGAGGGCGTGCTCGTCGACGCGCTCGCGGCGTTGCTGTCCGACGACGACCTCACCGACCTCGCGCGGCGGCTGCAACACAATGAGGAGAACGCGCCCACCCGGCCGCACGCCTACACACCGCACACCGGGCTACTGGGCCGGCTGGTGCATCGGGCCTGGTCGATGGCCGACCGCTTCTGGGACCACGCGGAGGCGCGTGTCATCCCGCACCGCGTCCGCCCCCCGCACCCGCGCCAGGACAGCCGGCTCAGCCAGTACTTCCGTGGCACGCCGCACTTCGAGCAGCCACGTCGGGAGTCGCGCGAGTAACCGCGGCAGGCGATGGGCCCAGGTCAGTCTGAGCGCTGGCAGGCCGGGCAGTAGAACGCGCCGCGGCCCGACATCTTGAACTTGCGCACCTCGCCGTTGCCCCGCGGACACGGCGCGCCGTCCTCGCGGTGCGGGAGCAGCCAGCTGTCCGGCAGGCGCTCGGGGTCGGCCCCGCGGTCCGCGGCCAGTCGCAGCACCCGGCGCAGCTGCCGGTGCAGCCGGCGCACCGCTGCCGGGTCGAGCGCGGCCACCGGCGCCTTCGGGTCGATGCGTGCGTGGAAGAGGATCTCGTCGGAGTAGATGTTGCCGACGCCGGCGACGAGCTCCTGGTCCATCAGGGCGGACTTCACCGCTCCACGCCGATCCCGGAGGAGGTCGCGCAGATCGGCGGCGGACAACGCCAGCGCGTCGGGTCCCAGGCGATGCGCCTCGGCGTACTCGTCGGGAGCGGCGGCCAGGGACACGAAGCCGAGCCGGCGCTGGTCGACGTAGGCGAGGCTCGAGCCGTCGGCGAACTCGAACAGCACGCGGGTGTGGCGGGGTGGCCTCCCGCCGTTCTTGGTGTGCTGCAGGTAGCCGGTCATGCCGAAGTGCATCACCAGCCAGCCGTTCCCGGACAGGTCGGCGAACAGGTGCTTGCCGTGTCGCCGGGTGCGGCTGAGCTTCTGTCCGGACAGCGCGCGTGTCAGACGCGGTCTGCTGGTCTCCTGCAGCGCGGTCGTGTCCGACACACGCACCCTTTCGACGGTGCGGTGCAGGCTGGTCGCCGCGAGGTGCCGGCGGAAGACCTCGACGTCGGGGAGCTCCGGCACGGTGGCCTCCGGTCGGGACGGTAAGGGAGTCGGACGCTCCGATTGTCGCGCCTTCGCGATGGCGATGACCAACGTCGCCGCCGTCGGCAGCGGTCACCATCGCGGCTGCGGTGGCGATCAGGTCGTCGGCGCCGGCGACAGGTCGGCGCACACCAGGCGGCTCCCGCCCGTCGCGTTGTGCAGCACCACCGCCTGCGCCCCCTCACCGACCCCGCGGGGTTTCTTGCCCGTGGTGATGCCGTTGCCGCGTTGGTCGGCGGTGACGCCCAGGTACATCCCGTTCGGGGTCTGCTTCGGACCCGCGGGGTCGAACGCGAAGTGCGGGCCGCCGTCGTCCTGGTTGCACGGCTGCGTGTGCAGGTGCCCGACGTACTGGCTGCTCGGCCGGAGACCCGTCACCTCGAGGGTGAGCGTGGTCCCCTTGGCGTTCTCCGTCACCCACGCGCTGCCGCTGATGTCCGACGCCGTCCTGGGGGCCCCGGGCAGGGCCGCGAAAAGTCCGGTGCGCACGTCGCCGGGGACAAGGTAGGCGGGCGTCCTCGGCCCTCCGCCCCCGTGCCGGTGATGGCCGTAGCCGTGCCCCTGGTGATCGGGGCTCGCGGCGCTGCGTGCGTCGGAGGCCGAGGGTGCCGGCTGCGCCTCGCCACAGGCGGCCGGCGTCACGAGCAGGGCAGCAACAGGCACGAGCAGGGCATCTCGGACACGGGACCGCATGGACGTCGTTGTAGCACGCGGCGACGGCACCATCCGGCGGCGGGACCATCGGCCCACCCAGCCGCCGTTGACACCGCAGCAGTGCGGGCGTAAGCCGTAGTCAACCCGCCCATCCAGAGGGGAACCCCCATGACGGCGACGACCGAGATCCTCAAGTCCATCACGATCGAGGCCTCCGTAGACCTCGACAAGCTCGCGGCCGCGATCGAGGCGCTGAGCGACACCGAACGCAACACGACCGCCTGTGCCGCAGCCATGACCAGCGGTGAGGGGGACCTGGCGGCCGCTGTGCGCGCCGACCTCGACTGCGTCGACGTCTGCCACGCGCTCCGTCAGGTACTGACGCGCGCGACCGCCGACGCCACCATGTTGCGCGGGCTGCTCGAGTCGGGTGTGGCGGCGTGCGAGCGCAGCGCCGCCGAGTGCGGGAAGCACGCCCACCACCACGTCCACTGCCGGCTGTGCTCCGAGGGCACGTCGGCCACTGCCGCTGCGTGCCGGGCGCTGCTCGAGGACCTGGGCCGCTGACCTCCGGCGGGTGTGGCGGGTATGCACGAGCACGCCGGCACCGCCCTGGACGCCCAGACGCTGCTGCACGTGGCGGTGATGTGCTCGGTGCTGGCCGCCACGCTGTTCGTCTGCCGTCGGCTGGCCGAGGACTGGCCGCGCCTGCAGGACCGGGTCACTCCGGCGACCCACGCCGGGATGGGCGCGGCGATGCTCTACACCATGCTGGCGCCCCCGGCACGCCCGGTTCTGGTGGGTGGCGGCGCGGCGTTCGCGCTGGTTGCGGGGGCGTTGTGTCGCCGAGCGGTCGGACATGGGCTGTTGCTCGGGCGGTCAGAACGGGCCTCGCTCCTGGCCACGGCCGGGACGACCCTGGTGATGGCGTTGATGCTGCTGCTGGCCGAGCGGGGCCCCGCGATGACGGTCGTCCTTCTCGTCTGCCTGCTGGGCTGCGCCGTGGTCTACACCCGCTCGGCGACGCGCTCGCGGCGCATCCGACGGCAGCACGCACCCCATGGGTCCTACCTGGCCATGACCACCAGCATGGCCGTGATGGTCGCGGGGGCGTAGCCGTTGCTAGTGTGCCGCGTCGAGTGCTTCCCGCAACGCCTCGTCGTCCTGCAGGGCGGCCTGTAGCCGCTGCAGGTCAGCGAGGCCGACGGCCTCGTGCGGGTCGGGCGCGTCGGTGGCCTCGGTGGCCCCGCGGGCGACGAGCACCGCGAGCGCGTGCCTGGCGACCGCCGTCGTGCGCACACGGGCGCACACCGGGCAGTCGAACAGTCCGCGCGAAGGGGAGCCGGTGTGGCGCAGGAGCGTGACGTCCTGCGGGCGCACCGCCACCGGGCCGCAGCGTTCGCAGTTGACCCTGACCCGCATGAAGCCTCCTCGCGTACACGGACGCTCGCGGCGCATGCCCGTGGTGATGGCCATGCTCCCCGGGCGCACGTCGCCCCAAACCCCAACCGCAGGTGGCGTCCTCCCACCCGTTGCCTGACCGCGCGGTGAGTTCTTGCTCCGGCCGCGGTCAGACCCGATTGAGACCTTCGCCTCCACGCCGACCCAAGGAGTACGACGATGCGCAAGATCACCGCCGGCCTGTTCATCTCTCTCGACGGCGTCGTCGAGGAGCCCGGGGACTGGCACTTCCCGTACTTCAACGACGAGATGGGCGCAGCCGTCGACGGCCAGCTCGGTGCCGCCGACACGCTGCTGCTGGGCCGCAGGACCTACGACAGCTTCGCCGGCGCCTGGCCGGACCGCGAGGCCGCGGGCGACGAGGACGGCTTCGCCAAGAAGCTGGGCGACGTGCGCAAGATCGTGGTGTCGAACCAGCCGTTGGACTTCACCTGGCGCAACTCCGAGCAGCTGAAGGGCGACCTCGTCGACGCGGTCACCGCGCTGAAGAACGAGCCGGGCGGGGACATCGGGATGAGCGGATCGATATCCGTCGTGCGTCAGCTGCTCGCCGCCGGTCTGCTCGACGAGCTGCACCTGCTGATCCACCCCATCGCGGTCCGCAAGGGCATGCGCCTGTTCGACGAGGCCGACTCTCCGCTGCCCTTGCGGCTGGTCTCCTCCGAGACCTTCAAGACCGGCGTGCAGTACGTCGTCTACGCACCGGCCGAGCCGTCCCCGGAGGGCACGTACGACGACGCGAAGGAACACCTGCCCCAGGACAGCTGACCGGTTGTCGGGTCACGCCCAGGCGTGGTGGTCTGCGAGCACGGCCTGGAGGGTCTGCTCGGCTCGGCCGGCTCGAGCCGGGTCGCCGGCCAGGGTGATCAGGCCCTTCCACAGCGCCCACCCGCGGCCCCGCGCCCATGTCGGTTCGTCGACGGCGACCGCTCGACGGAACGTCTCGCGGCTGTTGCCGGACAGCAGCGTCCAGGCGACCACCATGTCGCATGCGGGGTCGCCGACGCCGGAGGAGCCGAAGTCGATCACGGCACACAGGCGGCCGTCGTGCAACAGGAGGTTCGCCGCGCTGACATCGCCGTGCACCCACACCGGAGGGCCGTGCCAGTGGGATGCGATAGCGGCCTCCCAGACCGCTGTCGCGGTTGTGACGTCGATGCGGTCCGCCAGAACAGAGATCGCGTCACGCGTCTCCTCGTCGTACAGCATCAGCGACCCGCCGCGGAAGAAGTTGTGCTCGCCGGCCGGCGGCCCGTCCACGGCGTCGATCCGCTGCAACGCGGAAAGGAAGTCGGCCAACGTGGTCGCGAACTCGTCCAGGTCATCGACGCGTGCGGTCTCGGCGGTTTCACCCTCGAGCCACCGGTAGATCGACCACGCCCAGGGATAGCCCTCACCGGGACCGCCGAGGACCAGCGGGGCCGGGACGGGCAGGGGAAGCTGGGAAGCCAGCGCGGGCAGCCACCGCTGCTCCTTCGCGACCTGGGCGCTGTACGCCTCGGCGCTCGGCAGCCGCACCGACTTGTCGGTGCCCAGACGAAAGGTGCGGTGGTCCCACCCCTCGGGCTCGACTGGACTGAGTGGAAGGTCCGCCCACTGGGGGAACTGGGAGTCGACCAACCGCCTCGCCAGGCACGCATCGATGTGCACGACCGCGAAGCATACGAAGCCCTGCCTCTCATGCGCATCGCATTAAAGCGGTGCCCTGGCATGGCTTCCGTGCATGGGCCGTGCGCCGGGGCTCGCCCGTCAGTTGACGTTCTTGCCGCTCCCACAGCCGCCACTCGACCTACGCGTCAACTGCCGTCAGCCCGTGCCAACTGCCCTCCCGTTGGCCATGGTTGCGACCAGCCGGCGCAGTGGCGCAGGGACTTCGGACGGGGCCAGGTCCTCGGCGAGAGCGCCCGCGAGCAGGGTCTTGCGACCCGATGTCGTGCCCGCGAACCTGTGCAGCTGCTCGTGGACGGGCCGGTCTCGCCACGCCGGCTGACGCTGGAAGGTCGCGAGCCGCGCCTCCAGGCCGAGCCTGCGAAGGACACCCAGCACCCGTTCCGGACCCATAGCGCGGATGAGCTCGTCCTCGAGGTCGGCCTCACAGACATAGAACCCGTGGTCGGCCAGGCCGGCCCGGAGGCGGCGGCCGTCGCCCTCGATCTGGAGTGCACGACCGAAGTACCAGGCCTCGCCGGCGTCGCACATCCCGATGACGCGAACGGTCGCCGGCGCTGCGTGGAAAGTCTGCAGCTGGCGGCGGATGTTCGTGACCCCGCCCATGTCGACCAGGTCGTATCCGTGGAGGCGTGGCGACAGCCCGTACGCCGCTGCGACGGCTCGAACCGCCGCCACGTCACTGGGCCCCTCGAGCAGGACGACCGTACCGCCGTGGTCGGAGCAGCCGGTCGACATGGACGAACCTTCGCACGGTCGTCCCCGTGCCGGCATCCGGAATCCAACGGCCGGCATCGTGGCGGACCGTCATAGCCTCCCGAGCCGGCCGTCGATGGCGCGTGCTTTGGTGGGGCGATGACTGACACTCCGTTGCAGGGGCGGGTGGCTCTCGTCGCGGGAGCAACTCGGGGCGCGGGCCGGGCCATCGCCGTAGAGCTTGCCAGGGCGGGCGCCTTCGTCTACGCCACCGGACGCAGCAGCCGTGCACACGGCCGCTCCGAGATCGACCGGCCGGAGACGATCGAGGAGACCGGTGAGCTGATGGAGGCGGTCGGAGGCGCAGGCGTCGCACTGCGCGTCGACCACCTCGAGCCGGAGGAGGTCAGCGCCCTGGTGAGGCGGATCGAGGCCGACCAAGGGCGGCTGGACGTCCTGGTCAACGACATCTTCGGCGGTGACCGCTACGCCCAGTTCGGTACGAAACTGTGGGAGCACGACCTCGCGGGCGGGCTCCGCATGCTGGAGATGGGCGTGCACACGCACCTCATCACCGCTGCGAAGGCGCTGCCGTTGCTGCTGCAGGGCGAGCGCGGCCTGCTCGTCGAGATGACCGACGGCACACACGAGTACAACCGGACCTACCGCGAGGGCGTGGGCTTCTACTACGACCTGGTCAAGGCCAACGTCGAGCGCATCCTGATCGGTCTGACGGCCGAGCTGCGCAACACCTCGGTGACCGTCGTGGCGGTCACACCCGGCTGGTTGCGGTCGGAGGCGATGCTGGATCACTTCGGGGTCACCGAAGGCACCTGGCAGGAGGCATGTACCCGCGTGGCGGGCTTCGAGATCTCCGAGACACCGACCTACGTCGCGCGCGGGGTCGCCGCGCTGGCCGCCGACCCCGATCTGTCCCGTCATGCCGGCCAGGTGCTGACGGCGCACCAACTCGCCACTGCCTACAGCGTCACCGACGTCGACGGAAGCAGACCCGACGCCTGGGGCTACATGGCGGCGGACCGTCCGGTCGACGTGGCCGACTACCGCTGACTCCTCGCCGGCGCCGTCGGTGGCGATGCGGGTGCTCACCGCTCCGTGCAGCGCGGACTGTTGCGCGGCCGCCGAGCGGGTGAGGGGAATCGAACCCCCACTGTCAGCTTGGGAAGCTGATGTTCTGCCATTGAACTACACCCGCGCGTCGCCCCGGCCTGCACCGGGACGAGCGGACACAATAC
>JALZDI010000380.1 GCA_030862655.1 Actinomycetota bacterium
GCCTTTGCCCTCCGGACGGGTAGCCTCTCCGGCATGGCTGACCGCCCCAGGGACCGAGACGGCCGCGGCTACGGCTGGCTGTACGGCGACGACGAGGACGAGCAGGCGACCCGCCGCGTCCGCGCCCCCGGCCGCGGCACCGGCTCCCCGAGCGACGACCCCGAGCCGACGCGGATGATGCCGCTGCCGGGGCGCGACGACCGCTCCGAGCGGCCCCGGCAGCGTTCCGCCCCGGCTGCTCCGCCACCGTCGGCCAGGCCCGCACCCGCGCGTCGTTCGCGTCCCCGCCCGCGCTGGGGGCGAATCGTCGGCCTGGTGCTGCTGGCCTGGCTCGTGTTCCTCGTGGCCGTGCCGATCTGGGCGTGGACGAAGATCGACAAGGTCGACGCCGAGCCCGACCGCGAGCGTCCCGGCAACACGCTGGGCTCGACGTACCTGCTGGTGGGCTCGGACAGCCGCGAGGGGCTGAGCAAGCGCGAGCGGCGCAAGCTCTCGACCGGCAACGCCGCCGGAGCGCGCACCGACACGGTCCTGCTGCTGCACGAGCCCGCGTTCGGCGGCAAGACGCTGCTGATCAGCCTGCCGCGCGACTCCATCGTCGACATCCCCGGCGTGGGCACCACCAAGATCAACGCGGCCTTCGCGGAGGGCGGCCCTGAGCTGCTGGTGGAGACCGTTGAGAACGAGACCGGGCTCTACGTCGACAGCTACGTCGAGATCGGCCTCGGCGGTTTCGTCAACGTGGTCGACGCGGTCGGCGGTGTGGAGATCTGCCCGAAGCAGCGGTTGAAGGACCCCAAGGCCGGCCTCAACATCAAGAAGGGCTGTCAGCAGGCCGACGGGGTGACCGCCCTGGGCTACGCCCGCTCGCGCAAGCTCTACGCCACCGGCGACATCCAGCGCGGCCAGGCCCAGCGCGAGGTGCTCGGCAAGGTCGCCGGCAAGGCCGCCTCCCCCTGGTCGGTGGTCAACCCGTTCCGTTACTTCTCGATCAACAGCGCCGGCGCCGAGTCGCTGCGCATCGGCGAGAACGTCGGTCCGATCGACCTCGCCCGCTTCGCCTGGGCGGTGCGCAAGGTCAACGGCGACGACGGGAAGACGTGCACCGTCCCGATCGCCAACCTTGCGGTCGAGTGGGACGAGGAGCGCGCCACCGCGCTGTTCGACCTGATCCGCGAGGGCGACACCGAGGACGTCGGGCGCCGTCTGTGCAGCAGGACCGGCCTGCCGCGATGAGTGCTGTGTCGCCGTGGCAGGACCCGGACACCATCCGCTGGATCCTGGACGAGTGCGAGACCTGGGCGGTCGTCGGCTTGGGCGACAACCCGTTCCGTGACGCGCGCCGGGTGGCGCAGTTCCTGCAGCAGCACGGCAAGCGCATCGTGCCGGTGCATCCCGACGCGGCTACCGTCCTCGGGGAGAAGGGCTACGCGGAGCTCGGTGACATCCCGTTCGAGGTCGACTGCGTCGACGTCTTCCGCCGCGCCGACGCGGCGGGGGAGTTCGCCGACCGCGCGGTCGACATCGGGGCGAAGGCGGTGTGGTTCCAGCTCGGCGTCCTCGACCAGGCGGCGTTCGCCCGCGCCACCGGGGAGGGCCTGGAGATGGTGATGGACTGCTGCCCGGTCATCGAGTGGCCGGTGTATGGTCCGCCCGCATGACCGAAGGCGAGGCCCCCCGGCAGCGGGTGGTGCTGCACGTCGGGCTGCACAAGACCGGCACGACCTACCTGCAGAACGTGCTGCGCCAGAACCGGCAGCGGCTGTCGCGCCGCAACGGCGTCTACGTGCCCGGCGGGCCGCGCAAGACCATGTTCGCCTCCCTCGACCTCATCCCGCACGACAGCCCGCTGGGCCGTGACCGGCGGGTGCCCGGCGCCTGGGACCGCCTGGCCGCTGAGATCGCGGGGTGCGGGCTGCCCACCGCGGTCGTGTCGGAGGAGCGGCTGGACGTCGCCAACGTAGGGCAGGCGCGCCGAGCCGTGTCCTCCTTCGGCGACGCCGACGTGCACGTCGTGGTGACGGTGCGCGACCTGGCGCGGGTGGTCGTCGCCCACTGGCAGGAGGATGTCAAGAACGGCGCCACCGGCACCCTGGGTGAGCTGCTCGACAGCCTGCAGGACCCCAAGGCGGCCTCGGTCCCCCCGGCCCGGGGCTTCTGGCTGCACGAGGACGCCAGCACGGTGCTACGGACCTGGTCGGCGGCGGTTCCGCCCGACCGCGTGCACGTGGTCACCGTGCCCCCGGCGGGCTCACCGCCGGCGGTGCTGACCGCGCGGTTCGGGTCCGTCGTCGGCTTCACGCCCCTCGACGTCCCGGCGGCGCCCGCCTGGGACCACCAGAACGTCGGCGGCGTGGGGACCGAGCTGCTGCGCCGGCTGAACGTGCACCTGGACGGCGTCGTTGACCGCAGCACCTACCGACGGGCGGTGTCGACCCCCGTGGTGCGCAGGCTCGCGACCCTCCCCGACCGGTCCCTTCCGCTGCTGGACAAGGCGCAGCGGGAGTGGGCGGCGGCCATGGCCGCGCGGTTCGCCGAGGACGTCCGCAAGCGCGGCTACCACGTCGTCGGGGACCTGTCCGACCTGCAGCCCGCCGACCCCCCGCCCGACACCGACCCGGCCGAGGATGCCGGCGCGGACGACGGCGCGCTGCTGGCTGCGGCGCTGGAGGCGCTGGCCGAGCTGGCCACGCGGCAGGGCGACCAGGTGGCGCGGTCGGACCGGGACGCGGC
>JALZDI010000076.1 GCA_030862655.1 Actinomycetota bacterium
AGGTGCTGCTGCTCGGCTGCTACCACCCCAGCCAGCAGAACACCTTCACCGGCAAGCTCACCGAGCCCATGCTCGACGCGGTCCTGCAGCGCGCCAAGGGCCACGCCGGCTGACCCGTCTGCGCGATCGCCACCGGACTCCTCGCGCCGAGATTGCACGAGTGCGCGCCACCGCTGTCGAGGCGCAGCAGTCTCAGACGCGCGGGTCGCGCGCCGTACGCCGGACGGCGTCGGCGGCCGCGTCGTCCGGCAGCGCCTCCGCTGCCCGCTCGACCTCGATCCGGGCGCGATACGCCGCGACCTCGGTCTCGGTCCGCTCCGCGTCCCACCCGAGTACGCCCGCCAGCGCGGGGGCGACTGCCGCCGCGGCGGCCAGACCACGGTCGGGCGTCTCGATCGACACGTGCAACCGCCGGGTCAGCACGTCGTCGAGGTGCCGAGCCCCTTCGTGCGTGCCCGCGTACACGGCCTCTGCCATCAGGTACGGCGCGGCACCCGGAACCGGCCGAACCAGCTCCGGCCGGGTCGTCACCAGCGCGGCGAGCTCCTCCACCAGCGACCCGTAGCGCCCGAGCAGGCGGTCCACCTGCCACACCGGCACCCCGAGCCGCGAGGCCAGTCGCTCGCGCGACCTGACCGACGCGTCATACCCCTCGGCACCCAGCAGCGCGACCTCGCCCGTGCGGCACCGCGGCCCCGCGACACGTCTGCGTGACGGTGCGCTATCACCGCCCAGCGCGGCGTCCACCGCGTCGGCCGCCATCACCCGGTACGTCGTGTACTTGCCGCCCACCACGACGGTCAGCCCCGGCGCCGGCGAGGCCACGGCGTGCTCGCGGCTCAGCCGGCTGCTGACCTCCGCGTCGGCGGACACCAGCGGTCGCAGCCCGGCGAACACCCCCACCACGTCGTCGACGGTCAGCGCGGGCTGCACCACCCGGTTGGCGTTCCGAAGCAGGTAACCCACGTCGGCCCGCGTCGCCGACGGGTGCGCCAGGTCGTGCTTCCAGGCGGTGTCGGTCGTGCCGATCAGCCAGTGCCGACCCCACGGGCGAATGAAGAGCACACTGTCCTCCGCGCGCACCAGGATCGCCGCCTCGGAGCGGATACGCTCGCGCGGCACCATGATGTGCACGCCCTTCGACGCCCGCACCCGCACCCCTCCGGTCGCGCCGGCTAGCGCACTGACCTCGTCGTTCCACACGCCGGTCGCGCTGACCACCGCCCGGGCGCGTACGGCGAGCTCGGCGCCGGACTCGCTGTCGCGCACCGTCGCACCGACCACCCGGCCGCGCTCGCGCAGCAGGCCGACCACCTTCGCGCCCGCGGTCACCACCGCGCCGTATGCCGCGGCCGTGCGCGCCAGCGTCAGCGTGTGCCGTGCGTCGTCTACCTGTGCGTCGTAGAAGGTGAGCGCCCCGGTCAGCCCTTGCTCCCGCAGCGACGGGGCCAGCCGGATGGCTGCCCGGCGGCCGAGGTGCCGGTGCCGCGGTACGGCGCCCGCACCGCCGAGGCTGTCGTACAACAGCATTCCCGCACCGACGTAGCCGCGCTCCCACACCCGGTGCCGCAGCGGGTACACGAACTGCACCGGCCGCACCAGGTGGGGGCAGAGCCGGCGCAGCATCAGCGCCCGCTCCCGCAGCGCCTCCTGGACCAGCCCGAAGTTCATCTGCTCGAGGTAACGCAGTCCGCCGTGGATGAGCTTGCCGGACCGGCTCGAGGTACCGGCTGCGAAGTCGCGCATCTCCACCTGCGCGACTGACAGCCCCCGGGTAGCGGCATCCAGCGCGACCCCGCAGCCGGTGACCCCGCCGCCTATCACCAGCACGTCGAAGGTCTCGCTCCCCAGCCGCTCCAGGGCGGTACGCCGCTGCGCCGGGTCCAGCCGTGTTGCGTCGCCGGCCCGCGGGTCGCCCCCGTCGCGGACGCCCGCATCCGCCGTCAGGGCCGGTGGCACCGCCGTCGCGTCCTGCGCAGCCGCCAGGTGAGCCCGCGCGCTCATGACTGCCTCCACAACGCACGGGCGGCGTCCTGGTGCGCCCGGTAGCGGGCGAACGCCTCGTCGTAGTGCCCGGCCAGCGCCTGTTGCGGCCGTACCACGTCGTCGGCCCGCGTCCAGTCCTCGACGTTGACGGCCGGGCCGGCGGCGGCCAGCGCTCCGAGCACTGCGCCACGCGAACCGACGTTGGGTGACGGTGCGACGTGCAGCGGCCGCTGCAGCACGTCGGCGATCACCTGCAGCCAGGGCCGTGACTGCGCGCCCCCGCCGCACACCATCAGCCGACCCGTCAGCTCGGTGGCGGCGAAGCAATCCCGCGCGGCCAGCGCGATGCCCTCGCACGTGGCGCGGACGACGTCCTCGCGGGTGGTACCCAGCTGAAGCCCGGTCAGCTGGCCGTGCGCGCGGGGGTCCACGAAGGGCGCGCGCTCACCCGACGGCGCCAGGTAGGGCAGCATCTCGACGCCGTTCGCCCCTGGGCCGCTGGCGGTGAGCGCCGGCTCCAGGTCGTCGTGCGTCATTCCGACCATGCGCAGCGTCCAGTCCAGCACCGCGCATCCGACCATGGCCGGTAGCACCCGCACCCAGCGGTTCGGCGCCGCGGTCGCCAGGTGCATCCCCGCCGGGTACGCCGTGCGGTCGACGTGCTCGGTAAGCACCGCGCAGCCCAGCGTGGTGCCGATGACCAGCAGTCCGTCGCCGGGCTCTCGCACGCCGGCACCGACCGGGCAGGCCGCCAGGTCGAACGGCCCGGCGACCGCCGGCGTGCCCTCGGGCAACGTGATCAGCGCGGCGCCGACCGCGTCCAGCGGGGCCAGCGGCACCGGCCGGCTCACCGGCGCGAGCAGGTCGGCACGATGGTCGAGCCTGCACAGCTTCAGCGCGTTGTCGGCGTAGCCGTGGCCGTCCGGGTCGCCGAACGGCGACGACGCGTCCGACGGGTCGGTCGTGCGCACGCCGGTGAGCCGCTGGAACACCATGTCCTTGCAGTAGCCGGCGGTCGCGGCACGGTCCAGCGACTCCGGCTCGTGCTCGTCGAGCCACCGCAGCAGGCACGCCATCGAGCCGGGGAACAGCGCGTTGCCGGTCGCACGGAACACGCCCTCGGCGGTGCCGTCGCGCTCCCAACGCGCCAGGATGGCACCCGCGCGGCCGTCCATCCAGGAGATCGCCCGGCGTACCGCGTGACCGTGCTCGTCCACCAGCCAGCAGCCGTCACCCTGGCCGGTGATCGCCAGCAGGGCGGGGGCCGGCGCGTCGGTGGAGCTGAGCACGTCGGTGACGACGGCGCCGACGCTGTGCAGCACGTCGTCGGCCTCCTGCTCGACCCGGTTGGGAGCCGCACGCTCGAGTCGGGTGGGCCGCTCGGTCACGGCGACCGCCGTACCCGACCCGTCGAACAGGGCGGCCTTGGTGATCGTGGTGCCGATATCGACGCCGAGGTAGGTGTCCATGGATCCCATCAGCCTGTCTCGTCTCACGCCCGCGACGGCTGCACCGTCTGCCCGTAGCTCTGCAGCTTGCGCCCCACCCGCTCGATCTCGTCCTCACCAAGCAGGTGCGGCTCCCCCAGCAGCCGGGCCTGGTAGTACATCTGGCAGACCCACTCCAGGTACACGCTGCGGGTGTAGGCCTTGTCGATGGTGTCGCCGTAGGTCGTGGCGCCGTGGTTCTGCAGGATCACGCCGTAGCGCTCCTTCATCGACCGCACGCTGTTCTCGGCCAGCTCGGGACTGCCGAAGGTCGCGTACGGCGCGACCCGCACCGGCCCGCCGAGCAGCGCGACCATGTAGTGCACCGGCGGCAGCTCGTCGACCATGGCCGAGAGCGTGCTGGCGTAGAGCGGGTGGGTGTGCACGACCGCGGCCGCGTCGGTGTGTTGGTAGACCGTGGTGTGCATCGGCACCTCCGACGACGGCTCGAGCTCTCCCTCCAGCTGTCGGCCGTCGAGGTGGATGACCGCGATCGACTCCGCGGTCAGCGTCTCGTAGGCCGCGCCGCTCGGCGTGATGGCGATCAGCTCGCCGGTGCGGATGCTGATGTTTCCGGACGTGCCCACGGTCAGCTGGTCGGCCTGCATGCGCTTACCGAAGTCCACGAGCTGATGACGTTCGTGTTCCAGGAGCATGGCGTTTCCTTCCGTTGGTCAGTGTGTCGCAGATCCGTGTGATTCTCGACGGGATGGTGCTTCTCAGGCGGAGGCGTTGGCCTCCGCGAGCTCGTGGGTGGGTTCGGCCGATCGCTCGCTGGTGGCCGCGGGAAGGGTGAGCACGGTGGCGAGTACGGCGCTCACGACGTACATCCCGGAGAACATCCACATCACGCCCTGCACTCCCCAGGGTCCGAGGACCAGGCCGACCACGGCGGGCCCGACGAACGCGCTGGCGCCGGCGCCGAGGTTGAGGGCGGCCATAGCGCCGCCGCGCTGCTCGGGGACCATCGACGGCATCAGCGCCGACAGCGGGACGTAACCGGCCAGCGTCGCGCCGTACAGCGCGCCGACCAAGCTCGACAGCAGGTAGCTCTCGGTGGCGAGCGGCACGTAGTAGAGCAGCAGCGTGGAGACTGCGCAGCCGACCCCGCCGCACCAGACCACCGTGCGCCGCCAGCCGATGTGGTCCCCGATCACACCGAAGATCAGGTTCCAGACGATGTTCGAGGCGAACATGAACCCGAGCAGTTGCAGCCAGCGCTCGAGGCTGAACCCGATCTGGTCGGTGAAGAAGCCCGGAAGCGCTACCAGGAAGCCGTACTGCGCGGCGGTGTTGATCGTGCGCACGACGCAGCCGGCACCGATGCGGGGACGCTGCCACAGGATGGTCAGGCTAGCCGTCAACGTGGACAGCGGCCGCTGCCCGGCCGGGGCCAGCGGTGCGAAGCCGGTGCGCTCGCGCAGGCCCACCAGCGCGACCAGCCCGCCGACCACGACCAGGCCGAGGGAGAGCCAGAAAGTGGCGTACTGGCCGATCAGCGGGATAGTGCCGCTGGCGAGGTAGGAGCCGACCGTGGGCAGCCCCGCGGTGAACGCGAACCAGAACCAGCCGACGCCGGTGCCGAGCCGGTGCTGCGGAGTGGCCGCGGTGATCCAGACCAGGAAGCCGAACGCGAACAGCGGATAGCCGAACCCGCGCAGCCCGTAGCTCAGCAGCACCATCGCGTACGACGGTCCCGGCAGACCCAGTAGCAGCAGCGCGATCTCGAACCCGACCCAGATGGACAGCCCGAGCGCCATCACGCGGCGCGGGCCCCACAGGTCCGACAGCGCGCCCGAGCACCAGGCCGCCACCGCCGCGGTCACGCCGTACACGCTGAACACGAGCGCGACGCGGCCGTCGGAGATGCCGCTGTCACGCAGGTACGGCGCGAGGTAACCGGACTCCACGCCGTCGCCGATCATGAACAGCAGCAGGCCGACGAAGCCCCAGAACAGCGGGGGATGGATGCCGCCCCGGTCGATCCAGGCCTGGAACCGGCTGTGGCTGCGTGCGGCGGGCGGGGTGGACGGGGCGACGGCGTTCACGATGCGACCTCCGAGCGTACTTCACACGATGTGATGTGAATTTCACATGGCAGTGTGTGATCCGGCGCACGCTCATGTCAACACTGCAGCGTGTGGTTTTCACAGAAACTGTGTTAAGTTGGCGCAGTGTCCGCCGAGAGGGAGGCCCCGGTGAAGAGCCAGCAGGCCGGCGCGGTCCGGCGGCGGCAGCAGATCGCCGACCACGTCGTCGGCCGGCAGTCGGCGACCGTGGCCGAGCTCGCGCAGCTGTGCCGGGTCAGCGAGATGACGATCTACCGCGACCTGGAGGAGCTGGAGCGACAGGGCGTGGTCCGCAAGTTCCGCGGCGGGGTGACCGCGCAGCCGTCGGCGGTCTTCGAGAGCAACGTGACCTACCGGCTAGCGGCGATGCGCGCGGAGAAGGAGTCCATCGCACGCCGCGCCGCGACCCTGGTGGAGCCGGGTATGTCGGTCATGTTCGACGACGCGACCACCACGCTCGCGTTGGCCCGCCTGGTGGCCGACGTCTCGCCGCTCACCGTGGCCACCAACTACCTTGAGATCATCAAGCTGCTCAGCGGCTCGCCGGGCGTCGACCTGATCGCGCTGGGGGGCAGCTACGACCCCACGCACGACTCGTTCAACGGTGTGCAGTGCGTCGCGGCGGTCGAGGCGATGCGCGTGGACGCGGTCTTCATGTCGGTCTCGGCAGTGTCCGAGGGGCACGCTTTCCACCAGGAACAGCACGTGGTGGCGGTCAAGCAGGCCATGCTGCGCGTTGCCCGCCGGCGGGTGCTGCTTGTCGACCACTCCAAACTGGGCCGGTACGCGCTGCAGCGGCTTGCTCCCCTGAGCCAGTTCGACACCGTCATCGTCGATCGAGGCCTGTCCGACGACGCCCGCCGCGACCTCGACGACCGCGGCGTGCCGTACCAGCTCGCCTGAACAGGTTCCCGGGCAGCGAGCCTGCACGACTTCGCGGCCCCGTCGCGCCGCGGTCACACGAGAGCCCGCCCTAGGATCGCTTTTGCGTCGGCCCCTGTAGTCCAACCGGCAGAGACACCGCGCTTAAACCGCGGCCAGTGTGGGTTCGAGTCCCACCGGGGGCACCCGGCGCGGATCGGTGCCTGAAGACTCCTTAAATGTTGGGAATCCGTGACCCCGGTCCGTCGTTGAAACCGGTGACCGGTCGGTACGATCAGTGGTGACAACCCGCGTTCCCGGCGGGGTCGATGGAGGAGACGATGCAGAGCAGTAACCCTGTTTTCGCTCGGAGCGGCGGCTTCAACGGCCGGGCTCCGCAGCAGTCGCAGTACGGCTACCCGACCTACCCGGGTGCCGGTCCCAGCCCGGGCTACGGACAGCCCGGCTACACCGACCCCTCCGCCTGGCAGACCGGTACGCCGACCGTCGACCAGGGCCGGATGACGATCGACTCGGTCGTCGCCAAGACCGCCGCCACGCTCGCGATCGTGGTAGGCGTCGCGGCGCTGACCTGGTACGCCATGCCCAACGAGTTCCTCGGCATGGCCTGGATGGTCGGTGCGTTCGGCGGCCTGGGCGTGGCGCTGGCCGTGTCGTTCAAGCGCACCGTCAGCCCGGCGCTGGTGATG